>CANQRE010000009.1 GCA_947626175.1 uncultured Clostridia bacterium | reverse complement strand
CGAAAATATGGCTGCACGCTTCAGTATGGTGGAGCTGACCAGTGGGGGAATATCGTTGCCGGCGTTGAGCTTCAGCGCAAACTTAACTACGCAAATGGCACTGACATAAATTTGATTGGCGCAACAAATCCATTGCTTGTGACCCCAGAGGGCAAAAAGATGGGCAAAACTGAACGCGGAGCAATTTGGCTTGCGCGCGACAGAATAAGTGCGTATGACTTTTATCAAGGCGTATATCAAACGCCGGACTCTTGCGTAGAAATGATGTTTGCGCTTTTCACCGACATTCCAATGGACGAAGTGCGCAGCAAAATCAAAACCGACATTGTGAAGGCCAAAAAAGAGCTTGCGTTTGAAGTGACAAAGCTTGTTCGCGGCGAAAGTGATGCCATTGAAGCTCAAAGAATGAGCGAAAATTTGTTTTCTCAAGGCGGCGATGATGCTCCAGAGTTTGAAATAGCAAAAGCGCAGTTTCCGCTTGGTATTTGCGATGCGCTCGTTTTGACAAAGCTTTGTTCTTCAAAAAGCGAAGCGCGTAGGCTTATCGAAGGCGGCGGCGTGAGCGTGAACAATCAAAAAGCAAATTCAATCGAACAAAAAGTTCAAGATGGCGACCTACTTAAAAAAGGCAAAAAGATATATATAAAAGTTGTTGCAAAATGACAAGCGGCGAACTTGAAATAAACAAATCACGATTTATATATTACAGGGTTGATGGCAGCAAAAGCGATTTTGACAGCGCTCTTTTGCAAATTCGTGTGGCACACAAAAAAGCAACGCATGTTTGTTATGCCTACAGTTTTTTGTCGCCATTTGAAGAAAAAGCCTGTGATGATGGCGAGCCAAAAGGCACAGCGGGCGCGCCGATTTTGTCGGTTATTCAAAAGAAAAAGCTGACAAACGTTGGGGTCATTGTGGTTCGCTACTTTGGCGGCATAAAACTTGGAGCTGGCGGACTTGTTCGCGCTTACACAAAAGCTTGTTCGCTTGCTTTGGGAGAGTAATATGGAAATCACGCAAATCAAAAAAGTTGGAAAAGGCGAAAGATATTCGATTTTCATCGATGGCGTTTTCAACGGAACTTTGGAAGATGAAATTTTGGTCAAAACAAAATTGAAGGTCGGAGATCAAATTGATGAGGAAAGGCTTAAGGAAATAAAACTTGAAAACGGCAAACTTGCAGCCTTTTCGCGAGCGGTGTCCTATATTGAAAAAGGCGTTCGAACAAAAAAACAGGTCAAAACTTATTTGAAAGAAAAGGGATTTTTGCTGCAAAGCATAGATGAAGCACTTGAAAAGTTGGAAGAATATGGCCTTGTTGACGACTCGCTTTTTGCCGAAAGTTATATTCGCACATATAAAAACAAAAAAGGCGGAAAAAAACTCAAATTTGAGCTTATGCAAAAGGGTGTAAGTGGCGAAATTGCCGAAGAAAAAATAAATGAGCTTTGTGACGAAGAAAGCTCTTTTGAAACATGTCTTACTCTTGCCAAAAAATATATGAAAAACAAAGAGCATGATGCAAAAACAAGGCAAAAAGCCTATGCCCATCTTGCAGGCAAAGGTTTTTCAGGGGATATAATCATAAAGGCGATAAATAAGGAGTGGAAAGATGAAAACTGGAATTGATATTGAAAACATTTCGCGCATGAATGAAAAACTTCTTGAAAAAATTGCCCTTCCAAGCGAAATAGAATATGTTCGTTCGTTCAAAAGTCAAAATGAGCATATCGCTTCGCTGTGGTGCGTGAAGGAAGCTGTGGTCAAACTTATCGGGGACAAAACAATAAGTTTTTTGGATATTGAACTAACTCACGAGCCAAGCGGCAGACCAAAAATTGTTTTGCACGGGAAGGCAAAAACAAAATTTGACGAATTTGATGAAACTCAAATTGACGTTTCAATTTCTCACACAAATGAAATTGCAATCGCAATCGTTGTTGCATTATAGAACAATCTTTAAAACATCAAATTTTGCCATTATTCAACATTTTGACAGTATTCTTTTATAACACACACAATATATTGTGGTATTATGTCGTTTTAGAAATTTTCAAAACATAAATCAAAAATTGTCAAAATTTCAAATTTGCACTTTTTTAAAAATTTTTCAAAATCAAAATTTGTCATTTAAAAAAGTTTCAAATCGCAAAGTTTCAAACAAAAAAAGGCCCGTTTGGACCTTTGTTTTTTTTGCGTGTTTAGGCAAGTCTTGAAGCGATTTCGGTGTTGATGATTTTTTCATAGTTTGAGTTGCCATTGAGCATTCCAGCGTTTTCGGTTATATCCAAAAGCGTTTGAAGGGATTGTCTTGACATAATCATGTCATGTGAAAATGCGTCAATTCGGTAGTAAGCCTCGATTGCAACTTCCAAATCGTCAAGTGTCATGCCATCAAAAGACTTTATAAGTGCGTTTGCGCCATCGCGAAGATGGTTGTTTTCATAGCAATCTTTGAGATATAAATATGCTCTTCTCACAGCCTTTAAAAACTTTTCCGCAACGTCATCATGTTTTTGAAGATATGAGCTTTTTGCAATGAAGCAGGTATATGGAATGTGCGTGTCAACAAGGTCTGCAACTGCTCCAACAATGTGATATTTATCTGGATTGCTTGCAACAAGGTTGGTTGCGTTTGGCTCAAAAAGTGTGCAGAAGTTTGCGCTTGAGTTTTCAAATTCATAAGCAATTGCGTTGAAAGCCACTTTTGTGTTCAAGTTGACTTCGCCTTCGCCTGTGCCTATCGATAGCCCCGCGTTTTCAATTGCATATTGAAGAGTCATTGCAGGCATTCCGCCGGCTCTTCCGCCGATTATTTCTTCATTCACAAGGTCTTGAATTGAAAACGAAGCTCCTTTTTTTGAAACGATGAATGACCCGTCTGTTTGTGTGAGCTGTCCAAACACCATTGGTTGATCAGAAATGCCTTCTTGATCGGTGTAAACAACTGTTTCAGGGCCAGCCAAAATCATATCAGCCGAGCCGGAAAGAAGCGCGGTCATCGAAACGTCTGATCCGCCACCGTTTGTAAGGTTGATTGTAAGGCCTTCGTCCTTAAAGTAGCCAAGGTTGATTGCGGCATAAAAAGGGGCGTAAAAAATTGAATGTGTAACTTCGTTAAAGTTGATTTTGTTGTAATCTCTTTTTCCGCAGCCAAAAAACAAGGTGGTTGAAAGAGCAAGCATAAGGCAAAGAGCCGAGCAAACGACAAATTTTAGTTTTTTCATTTTTCCTCCTTTACAAAAATCATATTATGAAAAAAAATCACGTAAGGTGAAAATGGGGGTTGACAACACGCAAAATAAATGCTAAAATAAAACATAAATTGTGGAGGGAATATGATTTCACTTTTGCTTGACAATCAAATTTGGGAAAGATTAAAATTGCCAAATGTTATGACGGGGATTATTTTGCTTGTTATTGGAATCTTTTTTGCATTGTTTGCAAAAAAAATCACAAAGCTTTTCCGCAAAGGAAAAAAGGTTGAATCAAATGACAGAATCCTTCTTGTGCTCAAAGCTTTTGCACTTGTGGTGATTTTGGCAGCGCTGATTATTATGATTATCAAATAATTGCACCTTGGTGCAATTTTTTTTTGCTTTAAAAATGTTCAAAAAACAAGGTAAAGGCTTATTTTGCTTGTTTTTTTTTGCTATTTTGTTTATACTTATCTGTAGTAAAAAAGGGAAAGATATGTTAGACAAAAAATATAGCGCACAAGAAAAGGAAGCAAAGTGGCTTAACTATTGGAATGAAAATCAAATTTACAAATTTATTCCGGATGGAAGAAAGGTTTTTTCAATCGACACTCCGCCTCCAACAGTAAGTGGCAAAATACATATTGGCCACGTTTTTTCATATTCGCAAGTGGAAATGATCTCACGTTACAAAAGGCTTAGGGGATTTAACATTTTTTATCCTTTTGGCTTTGATGACAACGGCCTTCCAAGTGAAAGATTGGTTGAAAAAGAGCAAGGCAAAAAAGCTCATGAAATTGGCAGAGAAGCTTTTTCCGAGCTTTGTTACAAAACAACTGAAAAATATGAAAATGAGTTCAAAACTTTGTTTTCAAAACTTGGGGTTGGAACTGATTGGAATTATGCTTACAAAACAATCAGCCCATCCACAATAAAAATCAGCCAAAGGTCTTTTTTGCAACTTGTAAAAGATGGACATTGTTATCACAAACAAAGTCCAGCGCTTTGGTGCAATGAGTGCTTGACATCAATTGCTCAGGCGGAACTTGAAACAAAAAAAATCAAAACAACTTTCAATTTTATCAATTTCAAAACGCTTGAAAACGGCGAAACATTCACAATTGCCACCACAAGGCCTGAACTTTTGCCGGCGATTGTTGCGGTGTTTGTAAATCCAAAGGATGAAAAACATTCACACCTTATTGGAAAGAAAGCGGTGATTCCACTCGTTGACGCAGTTGTTCCAATCATGGCAGACGAAAAAGTTGCAATCGACAAAGGCACAGGCATTGTTATGTGCTGCACTTTTGGCGACCAAACGGACATTGAATGGTGGAAAAAATATAACTTGCCGCTTAAAAACATTTTCACTTCAGACGGCAAAATTGCAAGCGAAGTCAAAAATTATGGCGGCCTAAAAATATTGGAAGCGCGAAAAAAGATAGTTCAAGATTTAAGTGACCAAGGCTACGTTGTCAAAATCGAAGAACTTGAGCATGAAGTTCAAGTCCATGAAAGATGCGGAAAAGAAGCCGAATATGCGGTTATGAAGCAGTGGTTCATCAACATCATGGATCATAAAAAGGACTTTTTGAAAATCGGCGATCAAATCAAGTGGCACCCAGCACACATGAAGGCAAGATTCAATGAATGGGTGAACAATGTTGCATGGGATTGGTGCATTTCAAGACAAAGATATTTTGGCGTTCCATTTCCGGTTTGGTATTGCAAAAAATGTGGCGAGCCAGTTTTTGCAAGGGAAGAGGATTTGCCTGTCAATCCGTTAACGTCACAGCCAAAGCAAAAATGCTGCTCAAAATGCGGCTGCAAAGAGTTTGTGCCTGAAAAAGACGTGATGGACACATGGGCAACATCGTCAACAACGCCGCTTATCAACATGAGATATGGCGAAAAAAATAGCCTTGAAAACATCCTTAGGCCAATGACTTTAAGAGCCAACGCATCCGAAATAATCAGAACGTGGGATTTTTACACAATCGTGAAATCATTTTATCATTTTGGCCAAAAGCCATGGGAAAATGTGATGATTTCAGGCTTTGTTATGGCAAACAAAGGCGAAAAAATCAGCAAAAGCAAGGGCAACAGCAAAAATGACCCAATCGACCTTATAAATGAATATTCCGCTGATGTTGTTCGTTATTGGGCTGGCTCGGGCAGACTTGGAACGGACATGCTTTTCAGCGAAGAAACATTGCTTCGCGGTCGAAAATTGGTCAACAAAATTTGGAATGTTGCAAAGTTTATCGAAATGCACATTCAAGATTTCAAGGACAAAAAGTTTTCGGATTATGAATTTTTTGACAAATGGGCGCTTGGCTCATTGCAAGAAATGGAAAAAGGCTTTTGCAAATATTTGGATGAGTTTGAAGTTGGCCTTGCACTCAATCATCTTGAAAAATATTTCTGGAATTTCTGTGATAATTACATTGAAATCGTAAAACATAGATTATATCGCCCTGAAGAGTTCGGCGAAAAGGCAAGATATTCAGGTCAAAAGGCGGTTTACACGATTTTATACAAACTTTTGCAAGACTTCAGCATTTTCTTCCCATTTATAACTGAAGAGATTTATCAAGAACTGTATCATGACAACAAATCAATTCATTTGACAACAATCAAGCCTCTTAAATTTGATTTTGCAAAAGAGGTTGAGCAAGGCGACAAGCTGGTTGAGTTTATAAGTGCTGTTCGCGGCGAAAAAACAAATCACAATGTGTCGCTCAAAACAACTGTCAAAAACTTGTGCATAAGCGGGGATGAAAACATTTTGGACTGCTTGCAACAAGCTTGCAAGGATTTCAAAGCAACATTGTTTGCAGAAAATGTGAAAACACGAAAAATCAAAAAAGGCGGACATATAACAAAAATTGAGTTAGATTTGCAATAAAAGGAGAAAAATGAAAGACAAAAATTTTGCTTTGTCCACAAAAGGCGAAAAAATATTTCGCTATATCAACATTGCTCTTGACGCAGCAATCATGCTCACAGCAATAGGCCTTGCAATTGCTTACAAGCTTGGCGAAGATCCAAATGGCAGATTTGCGGCGAGCTTGGGGTTGCTCATCGTTGGTGTGATTCCGTTTTTGTATGAACTGATTTTCCGCACAAAACTTCCAAATTCAGTGTTTTTGATTTTTAATTTATATTTCATTTTGGCTGGCCTATGGGGGTCGGCGCTGAGCGGCTATCTCACATTTGCGTGGCTTGACATTGTTGTGCATTTTGTGATGGGATATCTCATGGCAATGCTTGGACTGTTTATCATTTGCAGAACGTCACATCAAACAAAAATGCACTTTTTGTTGATTGCACTGTTTTGTCTGGCGTTTTCGCTTCTCATTGAATGTGCGTGGGAAATATATGAATGGGTTGCAAGCATTGTTGCAAACACTCGCTTGCAAGGTGAGTTTGTTGAAGGATTTTCAGCGCCGCTTGTGACCGACACTATGGAAGACATTTGCTGCAACTTTGGCGGAGCGGCATTGTTTGCACTTCATTATTTGATCAGCAAATGGACACGAAAAAATTTGTTTATTTCATCAATGGAAAAAGAGTTTTCAGTCAAGCACAAACTTTTTGAAAACTCCAAGCTTAGGAAAAACAAACAAGCCGAAAAAGATGAAAATTTGACAGAAAACAACGAAAAATAGCAATTTTATTGAAAAAAACATCAAAAAACAAAAAAATGCCGTGGTTACGGCATTTTTTTATTTGCTTAAACTTATTTCTGGGCGATTGAAATTGTCAATGATTTCGTCAACATTTTCAAAGGCTTCTCTTGTTCCTATATCCAAAAAATGTTTGTCCTTTATGTCCCAGGCATAAAGCGGATGCGATGAAGAAGGTGAGCAGTAGTGCTTAACAAGCCAGGCAGGATAGCTCCCAGGTGCGTCAGCTGAATTTGATTTGTCAGCCAAAAACAATCCCACTGCTCCAGCAGAAGATTTGTTGTAGATATAAAATGGTCCAACGGCAAAATCAGATTTTGGCTCCAAAGGTTTTTCTTCCAAATCCTTAACAAGTCCATTTTTGTCCAAAATTGCAACAGCGCCAGCACGCAAAATTTTTGGATCTTTTTTTGTTTGTCCAAAAACAGTGGAGTTTCGTCCATGCTCAACATAAAAATTGAAAAAGTCCTTAAGTGAAAAATCAAACCAGTTGTCGCCGGCAAGCACCATCAGTTCATGCTTGTTTCCCCAGCCCATTCTGTCCATTGCAAATTTCAAATCTCTCACTGCGCCCAAGCGATGTTCGTTGTCCATCACGCCATCGTTTAAAACAGTGACTTTTTTGTCAGTGTCGAGCACTTTTTTGTAATCAAAAAAATCACCGAAAAACTTTTTATTTGAAACAATCACAATTTCGTCAATTTCGTCAATTTGATTTATATTGTCGACCAAAAGGTCCAAAAGAGTTTTGCCTTTAACGCACAAAAGTGCTTTGGGTTTGTTTTGAGTGTAGGGATAAAGTCTTGTTCCAAACCCAGCACATAAGATTATCGCTTTCATGTTTGTCCTTTTATTTTTTTAGGTGTTAGAATTATATCACAAAATTCAAAATATGTCCAGCCTTTTTTGGTTAAAAAACAAGGCCATCAAAAACATGATGGCCAAAAGATTATTCGTGCCTTAGTGATTCCACAGGGTCAAGTTTTGCAGCTTTTGCTGAAGGGTAAAGTCCGCTCAGCATGCTGATCACAACGCTCACTCCAATTGCCAAAGCAAAATACCACCACTGAAGCGAAAGCGGAGCAAATCCCAATGTGGCTTTCAGCATGACCACAAATATGATGTAAACAACAATCGACAAAACAATTCCAACAATTCCGCTTAAAAGTCCAACCAAAAAGCTTTCGGAAGTGAAAATTCGCCTTATGTCTTTTCGTCTTGCGCCGATGGATTTCAAAACGCCAATTTCTCTTGTTCGCTCGCTGACAGAAATGTAAAGCACCACCAAAATCATAATTGCGCTCACAACAAGTGAAATGCAAGCGATAATTGTCAATGCAACGGAAACAGTGGATGACATTTCGGAAAACATATTTGTAAGGCTTGACTCCACCGAGCCCGAATATTTTTCGTTGGACATAATAAATTTGTTAAGAACGTCGGCATATTCAACTTCTGTGTCTATGTAATATGAAGTGATTGGGAAGGATTCAAGGCCATGCAAAGAAGCGTGATAAGCAAGCACGTCAAAATCAACATAAGCCACAGTCATTCGTTGAATAACCGAGCTGTCAACAATCGCGGTGACCAATGCGTCAACTTCAATTGGCGTCGAAAGCCCTGCAACTGATATTTTAAGTTTTATTGTTTTGCCAACAACATCGCTTGAGCCGGTTATAGTTTTAAAGTTTGCATAAGCTCCGTATGTGAGCATAATTTCCACAACATCAGCATCAACATTTTCGTTTTGAGCAAGTTCTCCTTCAATTAAATTGTTTTCGTCATAGTAAGGCGGGGTGGAATAAACACAAGTGATTTGTGCTGGCTCAGCGTCTTCATAGCCCGCAATGCTAAATTCGGCTTGCATTCCACCAAGTGAAATGCCACAATAGCCGGGAATAAGGTCATCTTTTGTCAAGAAAGGCTCATATCCAGCTTTTTCAAGAGCACCATTTAGATCGGAAATAATGTTTTCATCTTCACCTTTGCCAAACGCGGTTATTGGCAGCATTGACATAAGCGGATCGGATGTTTTTTTGGTGATCGTCACAATGTTTGGATTTGTAAAGCTGTTTGAAACGTCTGCGATATAGCTGTTAAGCCCAGATCCAAATGCGAGCATAATGATCAGCGAAACAATTGAAATCGCAACGCCAAACGCCATCAAAAAGTTTTTGGTTTTGCTTGCCCACATATTGTGAAAGGCAAGGCGAATAGCAGAAGAAATTGCAAGGTTTTGTTTTTCGCCGCGATTTTCGCTTTTTGCAAGCTCCAGCCTTTTGGTTCTGTTTTTTTTGTATGCTTTATTTTTTTCGTCACGGATTATTTTTCCGTCTGAGATTTCAACAACGCGGGAAGAAATTGAAGCCACTTTTTCAGAGTGGGTGACCATGATCACAAGCTTGCCTTCATCGGCAATTTCCTTCATGATTTCAAGGATTTGGCTGGTTGTGCCTGTGTCAAGAGCGCCAGTTGGCTCGTCTGCCAAAATAATGTCAGGGTCGTTTATAAGCGCTCTAGCAATTGCAACACGTTGTTTTTGCCCGCCGGAAAGCTGAGTTGGTTTGCGTTTTAGTTCTTTTTCAAGCCCAAGCCTTGTCAAAATTTTTGTGGCCTTTTCAACCTTTATTTTTTCGCTTACGTTTGAAAGAGTCAGGGCAATCGTCACATTGTCAAGGATTGAAAGGTGGGGAATAAGGTTAAATGATTGAAAAACAAATCCAACTTTGTTTTTGCGATATTTGTCCAAAACTTTGTCTGGTTGCGAACGCAAATTCATTCCGCCAACAATAATGTCGCCTTCAAAGTCGCTGTCAAGCCCACCAATAAGGTTCATAAGTGTGCTTTTGCCGCTTCCACTTTCTCCAACGATAGAAACAAGTTCACCTTTTTTGAACGAAACATTGATGTCGCTTAGGGCAGTGAACTTTTCTTTGTTTCCAACAGGATAATGCTTAAAAACATGCTTAATTTCAATCTCATTCATATTTTTTTACCCCTTATTCTTTGATTTCCTTTTCGTCATCAAATTGGCTTAAGTAAAGCTTTGCATAAAAGCCATTTTTTGCCAAGAGCTGGTCATGTTTTCCAACTTCAACAATTTCGCCCTGATTCATAACAATAATTTGGTCGGCATTTCGAATTGTTGAAAGCCTGTGGGCAATCACAAAACTTGTTCTTCCTTTTGTCAGGCGATCCATAGCGGTTTGGATAAGTTGTTCTGTGCGTGTGTCAACCGAGCTTGTTGCTTCGTCAAGAATAAGCATTGGTGCACCTTGAATCATTGCTCTGGCAATTGTCAAAAGTTGTTTTTGACCTTGGCTGACCATTGATTCTTCCTTTAATATCATATCATAATTTCCCGGCAAAGTGGTAATAAAATGATGCACATTTGCCATTTTTGTTGCTTTTATCATTTGCTTGTCGGTTGTTGAAGGGCGGGCATACTTAAGATTTTCACGCAAACTGCCTTCAAACAGCCAGGTATCTTGCAAAACCATGCCAAACAAACTTCTTAAATATGATTTGTTCATATCTTTTGTTGGAACATCATCAATCAAAATTTCGCCTTCGTTTATTTCATAAAATCTCATCAAAAGGTTGACAAGGGTTGTTTTGCCTGCGCCTGTTGGGCCAACGATTGCAATTTTTTGTCCAGGTAAAGCGGTGAATGAAAAGTTGTGGATTATTGTTTTTTCAGGCGTGTAGCCAAACGAAACGTTTTTAAATTCCACTTTGCCCTTAACTTTCTTAAGTTTTTTGTTTTGCGTGTCAGCTTTTTCATCTTGTTCGAGCAAAAATTCCATCACTCGCTCGCTTGCCGCGGCGGCGGATTGCAAAGTTGAAAATATGCTTCCAAATTGAGCAATCGGCTGGTTAAAAATGCGGATGTAGGTGATAAAGGTCACAATGCTTGTCACAAACAAAAGGTCGTTGTTGGAAATGGCAATAAATGCTCCCAGCACGCAAACTCCGGCATAAATAACATTTCCAATCACATTTATTGTTGGCATCATCAGAGAAGAAAGAAATTGGCTTTTTCTGCCTGTATCGCGAAGGCGAGTGTTGATCACTTCAAACTCCTTGATGGCTTTTTCTTCGCCATTGAAAGCCTTCACAACATTGTGAGCGGAATAAATTTCTTCAATATGCCCGTTTATGTCGCCAAGATAGCGTTGGTTGCGAACAAAATATTTTTGTGAAAACTTGACGATGATCATGATCAGCCCAATTGCAAGTGGAATTTCAACAAGTGAAAACAGTGTCAGTTCCCACGAAATGGTGAACATCATCACAGGGATTCCCACAATCATTGTTGCCGAAGTGATAAGGTTTGGAAGCGAGCTGTTGAGCGTTTGTCCCAAAAGGTCAACGTCGTTTGTCATGCGTGACAAAAGGTCGCCATAGGAATTTTTGTCAAAATAGGAAAGCGGAAGGGTGCTAATTTTTTTGGTGATTTGATCGCGATATTTTTGTGATATTTTGCTTGAAACTTTTGCCATTATAAAGTTTTCAAGATATGAAAATCCAAATGAAAAAACATACATGATCGCCAAAATTATGCCAAACTTTTCAATGGTTGAAAAATTGAATGGCAAAACGACAATTTCTTTTTGCATAAGGTTCAAAACATATGGACCCATGATTGAAAGCACTGTTCCAATCACCGACAAAATCACAGAAATAGCAACAGCGAAGCGATAAGGCTTTAGCGATGAAAACAAAAAGCGTAATGCCTTTTTAAAGTCCTTGCTTTTTCCATATTGAGCATTTCGATTTGCAAAAGGTGGCATTATAATTCCTCCTTTTTAAGCTGCGAAAGAGCAATTTCTTTGTAAACTGAGCAAGATTGCAAAAGTTGTTCGTGAGTTCCTTGGCCGACCATTTTTCCATCGCTTAGCACAATAATTTTGTCGGCAGAGTGAATTGTGCCAATGCGCTGAGCAACAATCAGGCAAGTTGTGCCTTGAGTGTGCGCTTTAAGGGCCTTTCGAAGGGCTTTGTCGGTTTTGTAATCAAGGGCAGAAAAGGAGTCGTCAAATATAAGTATTTCAGGTTTTTTGACAATTGCCCTTGCAATTGACAAGCGTTGTTTTTGTCCGCCGGAAACATTGCCTCCGCCTTGAGCAATATGGTGCATAAGCCCATCTGGAAGAGTGTAAACAAATTTGGATTGTGAAATTTTGATTGCGTCTTCCACATCCTTGTCGCTTGCGTTTTGATTGCCATACAAAATGTTTTCTTTCACAGTTCCCGAAAACAAAACACCTTTTTGCGGAACATATCCAATCTTGTCATGAAGGGTGTGAAGCTTCCATTTTTTAACGTTGACTCCGTCAACCAAAACTTCGCCTTCGGTGCAGTCATAAAATCTTGGCACAAGGTTGATTAGTGTTGACTTTCCCGAGCCTGTTGAGCCAATAAAAGCAACAGTTTGGCCTTTTTCGGCTTTGAATGAAATGTTTTTAAGCACGTAGTCGTCAGCACCAGGATATTTGAACGACACATTTTTAAATTCAATTGTGCCTTCTTCGGTTGGCTCGGCGCCTTCGCCGTCCTCAATCAGTGATTTTGAATTTAAAACTTGCTTAATTCTTTGGCCGGAAACAATTCCACGTGGAATCATGACCATGAGCATGGAAACCATCATAAACGCCATGATCACTTGCATTGAATATTGTGTGAACTCTGACAAAATTGAATAGTCAATCGATCCGTTTGAAATGAGATATGCTCCCAGCCAAACAAGGGCAAGCGATGTGGCCTGCATAATAAAGCTTATTCCAGGGCCCATGATTCCTGCAACGCGATGAATATAAATGTTGACTTTTGTCAAAAGAGAGTTAACGCCATCAAATTTTTTCTCTTGCACTTTTTCAGCGCCAAAAGCACGAACAACTTTGATTCCGGTCAAGTTTTCGCGCGTTACAAGGTTGACCGAGTCGGTGAGAGATTGAACCTTTTTAAATTTTGGCACAACAAACACAAACATCATCAAAACCAAAAGCAAAAGCATAACAATTGAAATTGCCGTCACAATTGAAAGCCCGCTTGAAATTCGAAGGATTTTGATGATTGCAACAACTGCAGTGATTGGCGCGGTAAGGCCAAGGTTTAACACCATGATCAAAACATTTTGAAGCTGAGTTATGTCGTTTGTTGAGCGGGTTATCAGCGAAGCAATAGAAAATGAGCCGATTTCGTTCATTGAAAAATTGTTAACCTTTTCAAAAACCGAATGCCTAACTCTTGCCATAACACTTGTCACAACGCGCGAGCTAAGATATGAAACAAGAATTGTGCTTATATAAATTGCAACAACAAGCAAAAGCATGTATCCGCCGCTTATGAGAATGTCGTTCCAAAACATTTTTAGATTTCCCATCATCGCGCCTTTTTGCAAAAAGCCAATGATGTCGGCAAGATATTCAGGAAGTGTAAGGTTGCAGTAAACTTGAACGCCCAAAAGGGCAAGAGCCAGAAATAAAAGCACCCAATCAAGGGCTTTAAATGACTTAAATACTTTAGACATATCAAAAGTATATGCTTGGCGAGAAAAATAGTCAAACAAAATATATAAAAATCATTTCATTTTTTTGAAATAATGTGTTATAATCACAAAAGTAACAAAACAAAGTGAGGTAAATTATGGCAGGACTTTTTAGACGTGAAAAAGTTGTTGACCCAACAATCCATGATGAGGAAGAAAACATCAACATTTCAATGGGTGTTCACATCCTTAGCAATTGCAAAAATGTCAGCGTAACGGGCAAAGCTGTGATTTTGGAAGCAGTTGGCACACATTTCAAGGAAATAAGTGGCAAAGCATTCATTCAAATGTTTGATGCTGGCTCAATTGAAAGCATGTATGGCAAAGCAAAAATCGGGCTTTTCAAAAGCGGATTTATTGGCCAGGTAACAGGCAAAGCACGCATAACAACAATCAATGATTGCATGATTGATTATGTGTCAGGCAAAGCCAGAATTGGAACAATGAACAATGGCTATATCAGGTTTCTTGATGAAAAAGCTGAACTTGCCACAATGACTCAAGGCAAAATCATGTTTGTTCGTGGCAAAGCAAGAATTGTCACCCTTATCAGCGGCGAAATCACTGGATTGGAAGACAGCAGCGAACTTACAAGCATGATGGATGGCAAAATCACATATTCTCTTAATGACAGCAAAATTGGCACAATCAACAATGGCCATATTGGACTTGTTGCCGACAATGCCGAAATTTCAACCCTTAACAAAGGTGAAGTGAGCGAAATGCTTGGCTCAAGCCTTATTTCAGCAAACATGGAAGGCAACATAACAAACATGAGAACAAGCGCACTTATTTTGTATAGCCCTGACGAAAGCGAAAAAAGAAGGGAAGAATTCAAAAAGAACAAGGCTGAACTCATAAAGCCGGTTGACGAACCTGAAACAGTTTCGCCAAAACAAATGAAACTCAATCTTGGAGAGCAAAAGGCGGAGGCAAAGCCTGAAAAGACAACTGCCAAAGCCGCTCCAAAAACAACAAAAGCAAAGAAAACAACTTCAACCAAATAAAAGGCGATAAAAAATGCAGGTGTTTCTTTCTGCACTTTCGGATGCTGCATTAGACACGTTGAAAGTGCTTCCAATCTTATATTTGGCATATTTGCTTGTTGCGTATTTTTCGCATTCAAAAAGCAAAAAGTTCACAAATTTTTTAAATAAAACCAAATATGCGGCTCCTTGCGTGGGAGCTTTTTTGGGTGTTGTTCCGCAATGCGGCTTTTCATCGGTTATGTCTGATTTATATTCTCGCCGCGCAGTCACGCTCGGCACGCTTATTGCGGTGTTTATTGCAACAAGTGACGAAGCAATTCCAATCATGCTTTCAGAGCCAAATGCAATTGTTCCGCTTCTTATTATGCTTGCACTCAAAGTTGTTTTTGCCATATTTTTTGGCTATATGGTTGATGGAGCGTTGTGGCTGTTTGAAAGGGGAAAACGGAAAAAAGGTGCGCCAATTGAAGATGAAGAATTTGAGCATGGGCACGATCATTGCACCTGTCATGGACATGGCGATCACAAAGGTCATTGCGATGAAAAAAACATATTTTTGGACGCACTGTATCACACCTGCAACATTGCAATATACATTTTCATAGCTTCACTTCTTATTAATGTTCTTGTTGGATATGTTGGACTTGAAGGCATAACTGGTTGGTTTGGCGGAAACATATATGTTCAAATTGTGCTGGCAGGACTTATTGGTCTTATTCCAAACTGTGTGTCGTCAGTGTTCTTGGTGGAGCTATATCTCAATGGCGGGCTTGCGTTTGGCGCGATGTTTGCTGGTCTTTGCGTTGGAGCAGGGGTTGGGCTGATAATTTTGTTCACAAAAAATCGTGGAAAGTATGGCCTTCTTCAAAACATTGCAATAGTTTCAATGCTTTATGTCTTTGGAATTTCAAGCGGAATGATAGTAAATTTGTTTATGTAGCCTTTAGGAGCATAAGGTGCAAAAAATCAATATATTTTAAGTATTATGTCATAATTCTCACAATATGTTGTGGTATTATGACAAATCATATCGGCGTGTAGCGCAGCTCGGTAGCGCGCTTGGTTCGGGACCAAGAGGTCGCGAGTTCAAATCTCGCCATGCCGACCAGCGAAAAAACAAACTTTAAACTCGGATTGCTGCCGCAATCACTCGGGGGAAAGTTTGTTTTTTCGCTTTCGCACCAAACGCAAATCGCACTCCGTTGATTAAAATTCCAAAAATGACCTGCATTTTTGGAAAGAGGAGCAGCCAAGTGAGGCCGAAAATGATTGCGCCAGCAATCTGCTAACCGAACGCGTGCTGTGACGATGCCGCGACTCTCGTGCGAAGAACAAATTCTAAGCACTTTTAAAACTATTCTTCATTAGGTTATATATAAAAGCCTTAAATGTCTTAAGTTTTTTAAATTTTACGCAAACAAGATGATGGTTTTCTCTGCACTAAAAATCTTGTTTCTGCCTTCATAGTAAAACACGCCGCTATTTCTTGACAATTTTTGAGCGGTTTGCAATAATAAAAATAGGAGTATATTTATGAAAAAACTTGCGCTCATCACGGGTGCCACAGGCGATATTGGCAAAGAAATTGCATTCACTTTATCAAAAAATGGATATGACCTAATTTTGTGCGGAAACAAAAGCGAGTTTGACACACGCAACATTCAAACAAATGTAACACAGCTTAGGTTTGATGTGTCAAATCCAAAAGCGGTTAAAAAAGCGTTTGAACAGGTCAAAAAACTTGGCCAAAAGCTTGATTTAGTGGTTTGCTCAGCGGGGATTGCGGAAAAGGAAGCCCTTTTGATTGATAAAGCTGACGATGAAATTGAAAACATTGTTTCAGTAAACCTAAATGGCACAATTTTTGTGAACAAATATGCCTTGCCACTCATGCAAAAAGGCGGGTGCATTGTCAACATAGCTTCTTTTTTGGGTGTTTATGGTTGCAGTTGCGAAGCCACATATGCGGCAACAAAAGGCGGCATAATTGCTCTCACAAAAAGTTTGGCAAAGGAATTTTCGGCGTTCAATGTAAGGGTAAATTGCATAAGCCCCGGCTATATCAACACAAAAATGAATGCCGAGTTTTCAGCAGAGGAAAAACAAAATTTGATTCAACAAACTCCGTTACAAAGGCTTGGCGAGCCGAGCGATGTTGCAAGCGGCGTGATGTTTTTGGCAAACAACAGCTTTATCACTGGCGAAAACATTGTCATCAGCGGCGGACTAATAATATAAAACAATGTTGTGATCAAATTTAAAGTCAAAACAATCAATTATGCACGCATAAATTCACAATTTCATAGGTTCAAAGCCACATAATTTATCTTTGACAAAACAACCATTTTTTCGGCAAAAGTGGTTGTTTTTTTTATGCGCCAAGGATTTAGAATTAAAGAGCAAAAGGGGGAAATGGTGAAACTTAAATCAAAAATATACAATGGCACGCTGTATGTGCTTTTAAGTGGCGAGCTTGATCAGCACAGTGCATCTTATGTTCGCGAAGAAATGGATCACGCGTTTGGAAGTGGAATTTTCAAGCAAGTTATTGTTGATTTGTCGGAGCTTGAGTTTATGGACTCCACCGGCATTGGCGTTTTGATTGGCAGATACAAAAAACTGAAGGATCGCCAAATTCCAATATACATTTGCAATCCATCAACTCATGCGGAAAAAATTTTCAAAATGACTGGGCTGTATGACATCATGCCCAAAATTGTTTAGGGAGGGAAAAATGAACTACATGGAAGTAAAGTTTAAGTCGGAAAGTGTGAATGAAAGTTTTGCAAGAGTTTGCATTGCAAGCTTTTGTTTGCAGCTTCATCCATCCGTTGATGAAATAAATGACATCAAAACCGCTGTTTCAGAAGCGGTTACAAATGCTGTTGTGCATGCTTATCCAAAAAATTGCGGCGAAATAACAATGCGTGCCGAAATTGAAGGCAACATGCTGACTGTGTCCATAAGTGACAACGGCGTTGGCATAAAGGACATTCAAAAAGCCATTCAGCCGTTTTACACCACTTGCAAAAGCGATGAACGCAGCGGAATGGGCTTCACAATTATGGAAAGCTTTATGGACTCAATGGATGTTGAAAAAAATGGTGAAAGCGGAACAAAGGTGACAATGACAAAAGCTTTTTCATCTAATAATGTCGAACAAGTTTTATCGCACACTCATCAAATATGCTGACAAGTGAAAAAATTCGAGAGCTTGTAAAAAAGGCACAACAAGGCGATGAAGAAGCAAAGAGTGTGCTGATTGCTGAAAATTCGCCGCTGATAAAAAGTATTATAAAAAGGTTTCAAGGCAAAGGGTTGGAATATGATGATCTATATCAACTTGGCTGCCTTGGCTTTGTGAAAGCAATAAAAAATTTTAATGCCGATTTTAACGTAAAGTTCTCAACTTATGTTGTTCCAATGGTGATTGGTGAAATAAAAAGATATATGCGTGATGATGGCATGGTCAAAGTTTCGCGAGCGATCAAATCGTTAAATCTCAAAATTCGCAAGTTTGTGGATTTGTATTATGTTGAGCATAAAACTTCGCCAACGATTGATCAAATTGCCAAGCATTTTGGCGTTGAAGAAGGTGATGTTGTCATGGCAATGGATTCCGCTCGAATGCCGATTTCACTTTATGCACCTTTTGAAGATGGCGATGAAGGCTCGCTTATGGTGATAGACAGGGTGGACAGTGAATCAAATGATGATTCGCTTGTTGACAAAATCACAATTCGGCAGGTTTTGTCAGAGCTTCCAAAGCGTGACAAAGCAATCATTCTTATGAGATATTTTTATGACAAAACTCAAAGCGAAATTGCCTCAATGCTCAACATTTCGCAAGTTCAAGTTTCAAGGCTTGAAAACAAAATCCTTTCATCCTTAAAGAAAAAATTGTCCTAAAAAGGGCAATTTTTTATCCTTTGACAAGTTTTTCAATTTTTTTGTTTATATCCATAGCACAAAGGTTTGTGTGGCCTTTTGTTTTGTCGGATGGCTCAACTTTTTCGCCTGAAACTGATTTAATTTTTGCTTGATCATCGCTTGTAAAGCAGCTTTCAAAATGCTCTTGCAAAGTTTTTGCTTCGTCTTTCACATTGGATGGCATCACTTGCTTGTCATTTTCGCTCGATGTGCCATTTACAATTTTTTTGACTGATTTTGTGCTTTCATCTTTCTTTTCATCGTTATGCTCGCTTAAGTTTTCGTCAGCCGAAGGGGAAAGGACTTCGTCATTTTGATTGTTTGTCACAATTTCTTGCTCGCCTTTTTCAAGGGGGATTGTGGCAGGCTTGTCGCTAGAAAGATTGTTTATCCCGTTTGATCCGCCGCCTCGTCTGCCAAAGCCATATCCGCGATATGTGTCAATGTTGGTCACGCCTGGGCCATAGGTGTCGGTGTTTCGATTTGGATTGAATGGGCCTGGGCGATATGTGCCGCCTCCGCCAAAGCCATATCCGCCTGCGCCGTTATAATTTCCATAAGCATAAGGATTTGCAGTTTGATTTGAATTTTCTGTTTGTGGAACAAACAAATTTTCATCAGGCTGATTTTGTGGTGTTTGGGCAGGCGAATTTGAAATAGGTGCAAACTCCTTTTCGCCACTTTCAATGTTTTCAGGTTTTTCGGTGTTTTCATCTTCAACAACGTCATCATTTTGATTTGTTGAGTCAATTATGTTTTGAATGTTTTCAAGCGAAGAAAGGATGTTTTTCATATAGCAATCCCTTGCTTGCAGACAGCTGTTTAGCCTTGTGATTTTTGCATCTATTTCATTTCCTTGGGTTTTGTCAAGTTTGACAATTCCTTGAACGGTGTTTTTGTAGTCGCTTTTTGTGCGGCTTAGGGATGTGACGTATCGCTGCATGGACGAAGTAAGCTCACTCACGGCCTTTGCATTTTGATTTCCAAGTTTGATTCCGCCCGCAATTTCGCGTTTAAGGTTTTTCACTTTTCGAAGCACAAGTTCGCGATTATCTTCCACATTTGTGGCAACATCGCTTATTTTTTGATATGCGTTTGAAAGTTTTGTGAACGAGCTTTTGTTTGCTTGAGAAAGTTTTTTTGAAATTGTTGAAATTGATGTTGAGCTGTTTGGAAGCATTGTGCTTGATGAAACTGTGTTTGTCACGCGGTCAAGTTGATGTGAAAGCTTGTTTATGATTGCCTCTTCGTTTGAAGCAGCTGAAGCACCGCATCCAGAAAGAGCAAGCACGCTGGCAAGGCTAAGGCCCAGCAAAAGCAACGATTTTTTCATTTTTATTCCTCCTAACAAAAAGTAGTTTGGGCAATAAAAAGATGTTTATTCTTTGAAAAGTTGGAAAAAACTAAAAGGAAGGATAAAAATATGAAACAAGAAAAACGAAATCAAGCTTACAATCAATATGTTGAAGCGCGCATTCCAAAAACCAAGCCGTGGCCAAGCCTTTTTAACTCATTTTGGGTGGGCGGACTTATTTGCGTGCTTGGGCAGGGAATTGATGAACTTATTTTATATATTTTTCCATATATGTCGCAGCAAAGTGCGTGGACATGGACACTTATTGTGCTGATTTTTTTGGCGTCATTTTTAACTGGCATTGGGGTGTATGACAAAATTGGCAAGTTTGCTGGTGGTGGAAGCATTGTTCCAATCACCGGTTTTTCAAATTCGATTGCTTCGCCTGCGATAGAGTTCAAGCATGAAGGCATAATTTATGGCACATGCGTGAAAATGTTTTCAATTGCCGGCCCTGTGATTGTGGTTGGCGTGGTTGCAAGCATAGTTGTTGGGCTTGTGTATTATTTTGTGGGGTTAATTTAATGCAGCAAACAATAGAATTTCGTAACAGACCAAAAATAATTGGGTCATATTCAATTGTTGGGCCAAAGGAAGGAGCAGGAACTTTTGGCGAATATTTTGATTACGTCATGAAAAATGACCTTTTTGGCGAAGAAACATATGAAAAAGCGGAAAGAAAAATGTTTGAGCAGGCGGTGACGGGGGCAATCAGCAAAGCAGGGCTGACAACTGCAAAAATAAACCTTATGCTTGCAGGCGATTTGCTCAATCAAATCATTTCTTCGTCTTTTACGGCCAGAGATTTTTCGCTTCCGTATCTTGGAATGTTTGGCGCTTGCTCAACAATGGCGGAAACTTTGGCAATTGGAAGCGTGCTTATAAATGGCGGCCATTTTGACAATTTGGTGTGCGCCACAGGCTCGCATTTTTCAACTGCGGAAAGGCAATTTCGCTTTCCGTTGGAACTTGGCAATCAGCGCGTTCCAACCTCGCAGTGGACGGTGACTGCTGCAGGGGCAAGTGTTTTGTCGCTTGAAGGCAAAGGCCCGCAAATAACAATGGCAACGTTTGGAAAGGTTGTTGACTTTGGAATAATAGATGTCAACAACATGGGTGCGGCAATGGCTCCATCGGCAGCGGAAACAATTTTCACACATTTTAATGAAACGGGCAGAAAGCCGACCGATTATGACCTTATTGTCACGGGCGATCTTGGAAAACTGGGTGCTGAAATCCTTGTGGATTTGTTGGAAGACAAGGGCATAAAGCTTGGACCGAACTACAGCGATTGCGGGCACAGTTATTTCACTCGAAAGCAGGACACAATGTGTGGGGCAAGCGGATGTGGGGTGAGCGCATCGGTTTTGAATTCATATATCGTCAAAAAACTTAACAAGGGCGAAATAAAGCGAGTTCTTTTTATTCCAACAGGCGCGCTTATGTCCACAACAGCATCGCAGCAAGGCGAATCAATCCCTGGAGTTAGCCATGCAATTGTGCTGGAAGCAGACGAAAAAAAGTCAACAAAGGCCAAAACAATCAAAATAAGTCCCCCTAAAAAAGAGTAGTCTAGTTTTAAAAATTTAAACATTTTGGCTCCTAAAATAAATAAGAAATTTAATAACATGGAAGCTATAAATATTCCTAAAATTATCGGAATACTAGGATTAAAGGCGAGTCCGGCGCCAATACTATCTAATGATAAAGCCAAAGCTAGAAAAATAGCTTCTAGACTAGATAAAGTTTTGGATTTATCGATATCCGCATATTTATAATCGGAATATATTTGTAAAATAAATTTTAAGTTTAATTTTTATATTTTTGTAGGAGATTAAGACCTTAATTTTTGAACTTTATTTATTTTTAAAATTTCTATTTTTTCAAAAGTGCCCCTCTCTCCTACTCTAGTGATATTTTGTTTTTTGATGAAATTCTTAATTCGATTGTCAAAAATTTTAAATAATCCAATACTAAATAAAATTATAAAAGCGATAACTTTTAAAATATGAGGTGAAATAATATTTTGAATAAATCCACCTAAAAATAAAGATAACATTAAAACAAAAGAACAGATAAAACTGATAATTAAATTCGATGATAAAGGTATTTGTATTTTATCAGCTTCATATGATAAAGCTAAAGTAAAAGTATCTAAAGACAAAGCTAAAATTAAGAAAAAATAGGTCATTATAATACCTTCTTTCCTATTATTTTATTAAAATTATTATTTTTAGTGCATAAAATTCGCGAAATAGGTTAATATAAGAATGTAGGAGTTATTTTTCCTCCTACATTATAAAGCAAGAGCCCAAGGGCTTTTGCTTTTCTATATAAAAATAATTTCCCTTAATAATAAAAATGTGGTACAATATTAAAAGAGGAATGATGCTTATGGATAAAAGCATAAAAGGTTTATCATTAAAAGAAGTTGAAGAGCTAAAAAGAAGAGGTTTAGTCAACTATAAGAGTGATGTTAAAACCAAAAGCATCAGTCAGATAATTGTAACTAACTTTTTTACTCTTTTTAATTTTTTAAACTTAGGTTTAGGTTTAGCAATATTTATGGTTGGTGAATATAAAAATTTACTTTTTTTAGGTGTGGTTATCTGTAATACCTTTATCAGTACTTTCCAGGAAATAAGAAGTAAATTAACCGTCGATAAATTATCGCTTTTAAACGAACCTAAAGCTAAAGTTATTAGAGATGGTAAAGAAGAGATAATCGATATTAACGATATTGTCTTGGGTGAGATTATCAAATTAGGTCCTGGCAATCAAATCGTTACCGATAGTAAGATTTTATCCGGTGAGGTCTTAGTTAATGAATCTTTAATTACCGGTG
>CANQRE010000008.1 GCA_947626175.1 uncultured Clostridia bacterium | reverse complement strand
CAAACTTTATGGCGACAAATTTGTGCCTGAAAATCCAAATATATATGCCGCAAAAGCAAACGCACAGGACGCGCACGAAGCAATCAGGCCAATCAACATGGCTTTAACGCCAGAAAAAGTTAAAAGTTCGCTTTCGCCGGACAACTACAAACTTTACAAACTTATATATGAAAGATTTTTGGCAAGCCAAATGAGCGAAGCGATTTATTCAAACGTGACGGCAAACCTTGAATGCGGAGAATATGAATTCAAAGCAAACGGAAAAACAATGGAGTTTGCCGGCTACACAGCTGCTTACAAGGAATTTGAAGGGGATGAAAAACAAGAAATTTCGCGTTTGCCTCAACTTGACGAAGGCGAAACTCTTGTGGCAAAGGAAATCAAAACTGAACAAAAATTTACAAAGCCACCTGCTCGTTACACCGAAGCAAGCCTTATCAAAGCAATGGAAGAAAAGGGGATTGGCCGACCTGCAACTTATGCGGCAACAATCATGGTTTTGAGCGCAAGAGAATATGTTTCGCGTGATGGCAAGTCGCTTGTTCCAACTGAGCTTGGCAGAAAAGTTACGGAATATCTTGAAAAGTTTTTTAGCTCGGTTATAAATGTCAAATTTACTGCTTACATGGAAAATCGTCTTGATGACATTGCAGAAAAAAAGGACGATTGGCACGATGTGATTGAAAGTTTTTGGAATGGATTTTCAAAGCTTTTGTCGCAATCTGATTCATCCAGTTTTTCACTTAAATCAGAGCCTGTTGAAACCGACATAATTTGCGAAAAATGTGGACATAAAATGGTGCTTCGCGAAGGAAGATATGGCAAATTTTTGGGATGTTCAAATTTTCCGCATTGCAAAAACATCCGCCCTTATGAAGAAGAGAAAAAGGTTGTTGGCAAATGCCCTGAATGTGGCGGCGACATGGTTGCTAGAAAATCGAAAAGAGGCAAAACATTTTTCTCGTGTTCAAACTATCCAACTTGCAATTTTATGAGCTGGAATCCAACAACGGGAACAAGATGTCCAAATTGTTCAAGCCCACTCATCATCAAAAACAAAAAAATAGTTTGCTCAAAATGCGAGTATAAAGAGCAATGACAAGGGGTGTGGTAAACGTTATCGGCGCAGGATATGCCGGAATTGAAGCCGCACTCACACTTGCGTTTTATGGAGCGCAAGTTCATCTTTTTGATGTGCCAATTTCAAGAGATGAA
The DNA here is from genome assembly GCA_947626175.1 of uncultured Clostridia bacterium. GTDB lineage: Bacteria > Bacillota > Clostridia > Christensenellales > UBA1242 > Caccovivens. Next base: position 22,490 of record CANQRE010000008.1, on the reverse strand, counting down.
AAAATTACTCAAACAAAAACAAACAAACAAATCAAAAAAGAATTGTGTGCTTTGAAAGTTAAATCGATTTCTGATGAAAACGATAATTTGCAAAATTTATATCAAAAAATGCAAGAAAAACTTAAAAAAACCCCACAAATTAAGATTTTTAATCAAAAAGTGTTTGAAATTTCGCAGCGTGAGCCAACAATAATTGCAACAGGAGAGAACACTGATTTGAATTTGATGAAGCACATTGCCACTTTGATTGGCAAGGAGCACACTCACACTCATCTTGCAATTGAGCCGATTTTTGATGGCGACATAAAAGGTGTTTGTGAAGGAGAAAAATTGTTTGTTGCTGTTTCCGATCAAACGTTAAAAAGGGCATACAATTTTTTGCTTGGATGCAACTTTTCTGAAGAAGAAACGCTTGAGTGCTGGGCAAATGAAAGTTTGCAGCTTTTAAGGGCAAAAGCATTCAAACCTGCTCTTGTAAATGGCAAAGTGTGCAAAAATGTGCTTAGATTAGTCAAAACAGATCAAGGTTACAAACTTTTGGGCTTTCAAACAAAGCTAAGTCAAACAGCTCAAAAAAAGTTGTTTTCATTTTTTCCTGAACTAAAAAACGCAAAAATTGTAAGATATGGAAAAATTGCTCCCCACACATTTATCACTCCTGCCACCTGCCTTAATCAAAAACTGCAGTGTTTGCAAAAGCCAAACATATTTTTTGCTGGAGGCATAATCTCTTGCGAAGGGGAACTTGAAGCCATTGCAACAGGGCATTTGGCAGCACTTAACGTGATAAACACAATTGACGGAAGGGCGCTGATAACTTTTCCGCCGCTCACGGCACTTGGAAAAATTGTTGAAAATTTATTTGCGTTTGCAAGCATAAATTATGCACAAATTCAAAAGAGTTGTGATATAATTAGGCTGGACAAGCCTTACAAGGTGCAAAGCCTTGCAAAATTAAAGGAGAATTATGATGCAAGAATTTCGTGGCACAACAATTTGTGCAGTAAAAAAAGATGGTAAAATTGCAATCGCTGGTGATGGACAAGTCACAATGTCAAATTCGGTGATTTTCAAATCCAACGCAAAAAAAGTTAGAAGAATTTTCAATGACAAAGTTGTGGTTGGTTTTGCCGGAAGCGTTGCTGACGCATTTTCGCTTAATGAAAGATTTGAAGAAATGCTCAACAAATATTCTGGCAATCTTATGCGCAGCGCAGTTGCTCTTGCTCAGCAATGGCGTGAAGATGCAGTTGCTCGCAAATTGGACGCACTTATGATTGTGGCTGACAAAGAAACACTTCTCATGATTGATGGAACTGGCGATGTGATTGAGCCGCAAGATGACGTTTGCGCAATTGGCTCAGGCGGAAATTATGCCTTGGCGGCGGCAAAAGCGTTGAAGGAAAACACAAATCTTAGCGCTCGTGAAATCGCTTTCAGATCGCTTAAGATTGCAAGTGAAATCTGCGTGTTCACAAACGACAGCATTGTTGTTGAAGAAGTGTAAAAGGGGGAGCAAAAATGGAACTTTCACCAAAACAAATCGTGGCAGAACTTGACAAATATATCATTGGGCAGGACAAGGCAAAACGTGCAGTTGCTGTTGCACTTAGAAACAGATATCGCCGCAGCAAATTGCCAAAGGAAATAAGGGATGAAATAACTCCAAAAAACATTATTATGCGCGGTCCAACAGGAGTTGGAAAAACCGAAATCGCTCGCAGGCTTGCCAAACTTGTCAAAGCGCCGTTTATCAAAATCGAAGCAACAAAATACACCGAAGTTGGCTATGTTGGCCGTGATGTTGAAAGCATGGTCAGAGACCTTGTTGAAGTTTCTGTTCGCATGGTCAAAGACGAAAAACAGCATGAGGTTGAAAGCAAAGTGCTTCCAATCGTAAACAGCAAGCTTATTGAAGCAATTGCAGCTGCAAGAAAAGATAGCACTCTTCCGCAGGATAAAGAGCAAATCAAACTTGACCTTGAAAGCGGAAAACTTGAAGATGAACTTGTTGACGTTGCTGTGAAAGAAGCTCCAAAACCAATTGTTTCGCTTGGCGGGCCAGAAATTTCGCTTGGCTCAATGTTTGAAGGCATTTTGCCTCAGCACAAAAAAACAAAGCGTATGCCAGTTAAAAATGCAAGGGAAGCTCTTCTTGCAGATGAAAGCGAAAAACTCATCGACCTTGACAATGTGAACAGCGAAGCAATCAGAAGGGCGGAAGAAGAAGGAATCATCTTTATTGATGAAATCGACAAAATTATTGGTGTGACAAACAATAATTCGCAAGATGTTTCACGCGAAGGCGTGCAAAGGGATATTCTTCCAATCGTTGAAGGCTGCACTGTTGCAACAAAATATGGAAATGTGAAAACAGATTTCATTTTGTTTATTGCTTCGGGTGCGTTCCATGTTTCAAAAATTGAAGACATGATTCCCGAGCTTCAAGGCAGATTTCCAATTCGCGTTGACCTTGACAGTTTGACGGAAAAGGACTTTAAAAACATTTTGACGAAGCCAAAAAATGCCATCACGCTTCAATATGCCTCACTTCTCAAAGTGGACAACATAAATCTTAATTTCACCGATGACGCACTTGATGAAATTGCTGCAATGGCGGCTGTTGAAAACGAAACAAGCGAAAATATTGGTGCAAGGCGACTTCACACAATCATGGAACTACTTTTGGAAGATATTTCATTTAACGCCAGCGGCAGTCATCCAATGCTTGACGTGACAATCGACAAAACGTATGTTCAAAACGCGTTCAAGGAAACAAAAAAGAAATTTGACCTTAAGAAGTATGTTTTATAAGGAGGGGAAAATGAAAGAAATCAGCGGAAAGGACTTTGAAAAAGAAGTTGAAAAAGGTGTCACAATTGTTGACTTTTTTGCAACTTGGTGTGGTCCATGTAAAATGATGAGCATAATCATGGAAGAAGTTCAGGAGGAAAATCCAGATTTTCACATCATCAAAATAGACGTTGACAAGGATGAAAAACTTGCACGCAAATTTGGCATTATGTCAATTCCAACAATTGTGATCATGAAGGATGGCCAAATGCAAGAAAAGCATGTTGGACTTATGCAAAAAGACGATCTTGTTGACCTTGTCAAATCTTTTGAATAAACGGGCACCAGCCCGTTTTTTTATAAAATTTGTGGCAAAAATTAAAAATATATCAAAAAAATGGCTTCAAAAGGTTAAAAAATTAAATTTTTGTATTGACTTGAAAAAAACAAAGTGATAAAATTATGTTGTAAAAGGAGAAAGTATTGTGACAAGAAGAGTTTATTTAGATAATGCGGCAACAACACATGTTTCAACCGAAGTTCTCAATGAAATGCTTCCATGCTTCAACGTTTTGTATGGCAACCCAAGTTCAATCCACAGCTTTGGGCGTGAAGCAGCAGCCATTGTGGACAGGGCAAGGGACAGAGTGGCAACAGCCATCAACGCAAAAAATTCAAATGAAATATATTTCACTGCTGGCGGCTCTGAAGCTGACAACTGGGCAATCAAAGGCATTGCACATGCTTATGCAAACAAAGGCAAGCACATCATCACTTCAAAAATAGAGCATCAAGCAGTGCTTGAAGCGTGCCATGCACTTGAAAGAGAAGGCTTTGAAGTGACATATTTGCCAGTTGACAAATATGGCCTTGTGAGCATTGCAGAACTTATGCATGCAATTCGTAAGGACACAACGCTTATTTCAATCATGGCGGTAAACAACGAAGTTGGCACAATTCAAAATATAAAAACAATTGCAAAAACGGCACATGAGCATGGAATTATTTTCCACACAGACGCAGTTCAAGCACTCGGAGCTGTCAAACTTGACGTTCAGGACATGGAAATCGATGCAATGAGCATGTCGGCTCACAAAATTTATGGGCCAAAGGGTGCAGGAGCACTTTATGTTCGAAATGGAGTAAGGATTGAAAGCCTTATTAGCGGCGGAAATCAAGAGCGTGGAAAGCGCGGCGGAACGCTCAATGTTCCGGCAATTGCAGGTTTTGGAAAGGCTGCAGAAATTGCAGTGAGGGACTTGGTTGTAAATCAACAAAAACTTCGTTCAATCCGTGAATATTTTCTTTCAAAAGTCAAGGAAAACATTGAATACATTCATGTGAACGGCCATCCACATCAAAAAATTCAAGGAACGGTTAGCATTTCATTTGAAATGGTTGAAGGCGAAAGCATTTTGATGCTGCTTGACCTTGAAGGCGTTGCGGTTTCAACATCGTCAGCTTGCACATCCAATTCGCTCCAGCCATCTCACGTTTTGAGAGCGATGGGAATTGAAGATGAAATCGCACAGGGCACAATCAGATTTTCCTTTGGCAAAAACATTTCAAAAGCAGATGTTGACTATGCGGTTGAAGTGCTCACAAGGGCAGTGAAAAAACTTAGGGCAATTTCACCAATAACAAAAGCGGGGAGGAGATAAAAATGTATAACAAAAAAGTTCTTTCTATCTTTGAAAATCCAAAAAATGCTGGTGGCATGAAGGGTGCAAATGGAATTGGAAAAGTTGGCAATGCAGCATGCGGCGACATTATGAAAATATATCTTCTCATTGAAGACGGAATCATCAAGGATGCAAAGTTCAAAACATTTGGTTGCTGTGCGGCAATTGCGTCAACTGATGTTGCCTGTGATCTTATCAAAGGCATGAAGGTTGAAGATGCACTCAAAGTGACAAACAAACAAGTGTTTGAAATTCTTGGTGATCTTCCACCACACAAAATCCATTGCTCAGTGCTTGCTGAAGAGGCAATCAAGGCAGCGGTTGAGGATTACAACAAACGAATGGAAAAAGAAAACAAAGCAAAATAAGTTCGGGCATTTCAGCCCGATTTATTTTACATATTTTTTCACAAATTGCCCATCCTAATTTTGGGAGGGGAAGATGAAAGAAACAGTTATGTTGCTTGGATTTGGAATGGGACTGGTTGCAGGAGCGCTTTTATACAAATATTGCCAGCCTTGCCAAGATGCGATCAAAAAGGGCGAAAAAGCGGTTATGAAAGAAGTTGAGTCCTTGACCAGCAAGGCAAAACAAGCACAAAAAAAAGCAAAAAAATAGGAAAAAACTGCCTTTTGGCAGCTTTTTTTTGACAAAAAGCATCAAAATGTTTTGAAAACGCCGATGTTTTGTTTATACTAAAATCAAAGTTATTCGCTGCAAGGAGAACAAAAAATGCGTAAACAAAACAGTAACAACTTGTCACGCAGGGGGGGGGTGAACCTTACAGCATTTGTGACAATTGTCCACAAAACAACAAAATAAAAAATTTTCGACAAAACAATCGATTTTATTTGCTAAATTTTCGAAAAAAACTTATACTAACTTCTATGAAGAAAGCTTTTTCAAAAGTTAGTTCTGTTTGCATGGCCCTGGTTTTAATGTTAGGAGCCACTTTTGTTTTAATGCCGGCAGTGAAGGCGGACAACGTTCTCAGTCCAACAACAAGTTTGGCTGAGCCGCCACGAAATGACGCCGCAAATGTTTTTTGGTATCAGGAAGAAATTGATGGTAGCTATTATTATTACACTTACCTTGGCGAATATCCTCAAACCTATGTTGGAAATCCGCTAAATGCGGAGCTTGAAAGCGAGTGGGAAAAACAAAAAGATCGAACCACTATCAGCCGACTTTTGCCAACAGGCAAAACCTTTTCAATTGGCTATAATCATTATTTAGCTGACGAATTAAGTTTTGACGAATATTCGTATAATGGAAGCAAATATGCTCGTATTCACGAATCAACCAGGTCAGGGCGTTCAACTTCTATTCCAGCTATGTTTTGTGACAGATTTCCATTTTTAAATGGTGAGCAGCCAACTGATGACACAATATGGTTTAAAGTTGAACCAATCAAATGGTATGCTTTTGACAAAACAAACCCGCTTGCTTACAACGAACAAACCGACATAAAAGTGATTTCACAAATTGCACTTGCTTCACAGATAAGTTATGATTTAGACTCTCGCAATTATGAACAAGGCAAAGGCGGCTGGGAAAATTCATACATTCGCCAATGGACTCAACAAAACTTCATCAAGGAAGCCGAGCTTGAATCACTTTTGGGCTCAGTGATAAAAAGAGAAACCGTTGTAAATCAGGGTTATGACGCAAATGTTGACGATGAAAGCGGCGTTCCAACAAATGACTATGTTTATCTTCCATCATACAACGAAATGCAGATGTATGGCTATCAAAGTGATTGTTACACTCATCTTAATGAACTGGGTGCTTCACCGTCAGATTTTGCAATGTATTATTGTTACCCGGACATGATGCTTAACGAATTTGCAGATACACATTATCGCCCAACCGCCGTCTGTAGCGTTATAACCTATCTAAGATCAATTTCTCATGACTATGTGTTTGCGGTTGTCCCAGGACATTCAATGCAAGAAATTGACGAGCCATGGATAGCTTTTTGTTCTTTCCGTCCGATGATGACAATCAATTTTTGTCCGAATACAGGAGGAAATATTCAATGGACACAAACAACCACTCCATCTGGCGGGGATTTTTATTACACAACGCTTGGTGAATATCCTCAAACCTATGTCGGCGATCAATTGAATGGATTGTTGGAAAAAAATTTAGGAAATGATAGCGTTGTAACTCCAACAGGAAAAAGCTATTCTATTCCTCCAAACGATTATTATGAAGATACAGCTGCCAAAGATCCCGAAGCTGTTGAAGTTAAGGAATATTATTACGCTGGTGAAAAGTTTGCACGCTTAAGTAAGCCTTTCACTTATCAAAAGGCACCTTTTTACAATCCTGACGACCCGTATGACAATACGTTTTATCCTGAAAACGATTATAAAGATGTCCTTTGGTTTAAGGTTGAACCAATCAAATGGTTTATCATTGATGGCACAAATCCGTTTTTGTTGACACAATCAAAACCTATCAGGGTTATTTCCGAGCTAGCACTGGTTGGCGTTGTAGGCTTTGATATGAATTATGAAGGAGACGGATGGGAAAATTCAACCATGCGCAGTTGGATGAATTCGGGCTTTTTGTCTGAAACAGGGCTTGCAAATTATGCCGGAAATTTGATTTCTCTTCAAACAAACATGAATGACAATGATGGGGAGATGATTGACAATGACCCGGCAACTCAAGATTATTTATATCCGCTTTCATGGCATGAAATGTTTGAAGTTTACTCACCTGAAGATGGTGAAGTGCATGAAAATTTGTTTTTGTCAGCGTCAATGGGAGATGAATATATTTCCAGAGCCGCATCCCCATCAGATTTTGCTTTGGCAACTGGAGGTATGATTGGTGCTAAGACTATAACATCATACAGAAATTTGACAGTGTATGGTTATTGGCTACGTAATTTTTATAAATCGTCAAGAAATAATAGTGAAGCATATTTTGTTGAATGTGATGGTACAGAAAGTGATAATTATGCTTATGATGGCCATCACATCACTGTCCGCCCGGCAATGACAATTTCTTATTCTCCTTCAGGAAGCCATGCGCTGCATTGGGGAACTGAAGTAATTGATGGATACAATTTTTATTTCACCTATCTTGGTTCATATCCACAAACCTATGTTGGGGATGAAACAAATGAAATCCTTGAACAAGAATATCAAAAGTATTCAGAAGGTTTAACTTCGTCTCTTAAAGTTTCCGAGCGTAATCCAGTATACACGCTTTATCAAAACAGCATTACTAACGAAGAAGATTATGAATGCTTTGCTTATAAAGGCTCTGACTATGTAAGAGTTTATAATTTTGCATGGGTTCCCTCTGAGTATTCAACGGGTGACAGTAATACCAATTTTGAATATTGTTGGTTTAAGGTCGAGCCAATCAAATGGTGGATTTTTGACGACACAAATCCTTTTGAGCTTACAAGTCCAACCAAAATCAAAGTGATTGCTGATCAAACATTGCTTTCAGGCCGCCCTTTCAGTGAAACAGAAACGAACAAATGGCCAGATAGTGATCTTTATAAATGGGCTAATGGAAGAATAAGTTCTAATTCTTTTATTGATGCTTCTGGCCTTTATGAATATGCTTTTGATCACGATAAAACGCTTATTAGTGACAACTCAGATTTTAATGACCCTACTTTTGATGATGATATTTATGGTAGTTACATTTATCTTCCATCAGTGACTGAAGTTAAAATATCTCTTGATCAATATTCAAGCAAAAGAATTCCTAGTTTTTTGCAGCTTAATGTTGACAGAAGATTTGTTTCTGATTTAACGCTTGCAAGTGGTGGATACATTCGAAATGGCACAACAGTAATTTGGACCCGCACTTGCTCTAACACTGTTGCAGTTTTAGATCATACAGGCAAGATAACTGATGCATCTCCAGATGAAAATAAAGAAATTGCCTTCCGTCCAATGATGACGCTTAATTATGACCCGTATGTTGACGTTGAAGATTTTGTGCAAGAAAATGATTATGACAATCCTGACATTTACAGAGAAGGGAAAACTTATCATGTGAAGTCGTATGACGGGCTTAAACTTTTGTCACAATACTCCAATTTGGGTTATAGCTTTGAAAACACCAAAATTGTGCTTGACAACAACATTGTTTGCACAGGGCATGATGTTTTTCCAGCAATTGAAAACATTGGCGGCTGCGAATTTGACGGGAATGGATATTCAATCATTGGCCTAAATGCCAAAGGCGGATTGTTTGGTGTTATCAATCAGGGCGAAACAGTTAAAGTGCGGAATTTGCAACTTTTGGATTTGCATGTTTATGGCAAAGATCTTCAAGAAACCATTTGGGATCGATATGCTGGCGGTTTGTTTCAGATTGTGTTTAAGGATGCAACAATTGAGCTTTCAAACGTTTATGTTGAGTTAAAACAAATTGGGGAAGCCACACAAAGTGATTCGTCATCATCAACTGCGAGTTACGCCGGCGGACTTATTGGATTTGTTGATTCAACTGCTGTGCTAAACCTGACCCAAGTTGAAGTGTATGCTGACGGAATTTTTGCCCCTGAATTTGGGATTGTTGCTCGCGAACGCTCTGAGGCCTCAAACTGGACAATGAATGATTGCGCATTTGTTGTTGTGGCGCAGGACAAGCTTCTTGACAGCACTTATAAAACTATGGAGGAATCGATCACCAACCTTCTTAAGAACGGAAATTTATGCCAAGGAGTTCGTGTGATTTCGCTTAATCCTGAGTTGCCTGTCAACGAAACCATTGAAGGCTTTGACCAGTCGCTTTGGACAACGGGAATAATCAACGATTCAATTCCAACCTTAAAGTGGAAACTTTTGGCAACAATTTCAGGCAGGGTGGAAAGGTGACAAAAACTTTTGAAGTCAAAAAAAGCAAGGCACTGACCTTGCTTTTTTGATACCGAGCACAAGCTTTGTTGCAAAACGACCAACAGCCTCAAACTTTTTTGGCTCCACCAAAGCTTCCTTATGGCACACGAGAGTATTCCCTTAATGATGCTCCCGTCAGGGCCTGACATGGTTCAGGAGCGCTCGTTGCATAAGACCTTGACTTCATCACCAAATCAGCTTGCACTTTTTTGACCTTTTTGCACCTGGGCATGCGTTCAATCCTGCTGTAGCGGGTTGCAGGTTACAGGGCACCGCTATCTCCCCATCTAGCTCGGTTTGATTATTATAACCTGTTTTTGCGAAAAAATCAAGAAAAATTTTGCCTTTTGAAAAAGAGCAAACAAAAATCGTTTTTAATTTTCGTCAAATTGTGATATTCTATTTTTTAGAGGTAAAAATGATAGAAAATGAAAATGTGACCAGCGAGTCAGAGCAATATCAAAATCCAACAAAGCAAAAATCAAGGGCGGAGCGCTTTATTGACGCCTTTAACAACATTGATTACACTCTTCGCGCGCGTTATGGCCTTAATCGCAGCATGGGCTTTTCTGACCTTATTCGCAAATCGGTGAGCCTTAATTATGTTGTAAGAAAATATGAGGACGACTTGATTGATTATGGCAGGCTTCGAAACGCAATTGTTCATCAAGGCAACAAAAACTTTGTCATTGCAGAGCCGCACGAACGCATTGTTGAGCATATCGAAAAAATTGAGCAGCTTTTGCTTGCTCCACCAAAGGCAATCGATTTTTGCCGCCGCGATGTTCTCACAACACAGGCAAATGTGTCAATGGAAGAGGTGATAAAGCTTATTGCTTCGTCAAATTATTCCAACATTCCTGTTTACAAAAATGGCGAGCTTATTGGAATTGCAAATGGTCAAAAAATTTTGAATGCATTTGGAATGTATCTTCTTTCAGGCGGAAAGGCTCAATCATTTTTGAAAAACGCAAAAATTGAAGACATGCTCACAAAAATCAAGGACTCAAATTATTATGAAGTGCAAAGCGCAGATCTCACGGTTGAAGACGCTTTGAACAAATTCCACTCCAATCCAAAACTCCTTGCAATTTTGCTCACAAAAAATGGTGGATCTTCATCACAGCCACTCGGCATTGTCACCGGCGGCGATGTTATTGAAATGAACAAGGTGCTTGACAACTTTCAATGATATTTTCTTGACAAAACTTTTGAATAATGTTAAATTGATTGTGTAAAAACGTTTGATGAAAGACACGGGGGTTGTTTTTTTCCCTTCAGAGAGATGTTGGTTGGTGAAAAACATTGGAAAAATCAATTGCTCATCACTTTCGTAGTTGCAGGCAGAAATGGAAGCAAAGTAGAGCCTCGCCGGGACTTCCCGTTATCGAAGGTGCGTGTGCTGGCACGCAGGGCATCACAAGTGGTTTACCCTTGGCGGGGCTTGTTCTTGCCAAGGGATTTTTGTTTTTTAGGAGAAAAATATGAACAAAGAACAAGCTCTTCCAAATTTTATTGAAATGGAACACAACATTCTTGATTTTTGGAAAAATAACAACTGTTTTGAAAAATTAAAGGCTCAAAATGCGTTAAATCCGCGTTTTAGGTTTTTGGACGGCCCAGTGACGGCAAACAATCGTTCGGGCGTGCATCACTTTTGGGGAAGAACGCTCAAGGATATGACAATTCGTTACAACGCTCTCAAAGGCAAGGATTGTTGCTATCAAAATGGTTTTGATGCTCAAGGTCTTTGGGTGGAAGTTGAAGTTGAAAAAAGTTTGGGACTCAACGGAAAGCCAGAAATTGTTGAATACGGAATTGAAAATTTCACAAAAAAATGTATGGACCGCGTGAAATATTATGCCAATGAAATCACAAATCAATCAATTCGAATGGGGCAGTGGATGGATTGGCAGCATAGTTATTTCACAAACACCGATGAAAACATCACTTCCATTTGGCACTTTTTGAAAGTTTGCGCTTCAAAAGGCTGGATTGTCAAAAAAAATAGGCCAATGGCTTGGTGCCCACGATGCGGAACAAGCTTGTCGGATCACGAAACTTCCTCATCTTATCATGAAGTTGAACACACTGCGCTTTTTATCAAATTGCCGGTCAAAAACAAAGATTTTTCAATGATTGCATGGACAACAACGCCTTGGACGCTGTCCGCCAATGTTGCTCTTGCAGTTAATCCAAACCTTAAATATGTGAAAGTTGAATTTAATGGCGAAAAAATTGTGCTTGGAAAAGACAGGCTTTCAATTTTAAAGCAGGAAGTCAAAATTTTAGATGAGTTTGATGGCTCAAGCCTTGTTGGCCTTGAATATGAAACATGCTTCCCAGAGCTTCCAGACCAAAATTTTGTGCACAAAATTGTTGCTTGGGATGAAGTTGACTCCGCTGAAGGCTCTTGCGTTGTGCATATTGCTCCAGGCTGCGGAATTGAAGACTTTGAGCTTGGACAAACGCTTTCGCTTCCTGAAATCTGCCCGATAAATGAACAGGGAGTGCTTCTTGAAAGCACAGGATTTTTGGCTGGGAAAAGGACAGATGAAGTGGCCGATTTGGTTGCAAACAGACTTAAAGCTGATGGCAAACTTTTGTCTGCTCACAGGTATAAACACAGCTATCCATATTGCTGGCGATGCAAACATGACCTTGTTTATAAACTTATTTCAGCATGGTTTATCAAAATGGACGAAATTCGCCCGCTTGCACTCAAAGCAATTGAAAATGTGACATTTAAGCCCGATTATGCCAAAAAACGTATGATAGATTGGCTTAATAACATGGGCGATTGGAACATTTCAAGATCGCGTTTTTATGGGCTTCCTTTGCCATTTTATGTTTGCGAAAAATGTGGCAAAGTTCACGTGATTGGCAGCAAGGAGGAACTAAGACAAAAAGCAGTTGACCCAAGCAAAGTGGACAAGCTTCCAAATATTCACAGGCCTTGGATTGATGAAATCAAAATCAAATGCGATTGCGGCGAAGTTGTTTCAAGGATCCCTGAAGTTGGCGATGTTTGGCTTGACGCAGGCATAACCCCTTTCTCAACAAAAAAATATTTCACCGACAAGGAATATTTCAAAGCAAATTTCCCAAGCGAATATGTTTGCGAAATGATTGAACAAATCAAGCTTTGGTTTTATTCGCTCTTGATTATGAGCGTTGTTTTAACAGGAAAAGCGCCATATGAAAAAGTGGTCACATATCAATATGTCAAAGACGAAAAGGGTGGCGAGTTCCACAAAAGCGGCAAAAACAGTTTGGACGCTGACGTTGTTGCCGACAAAGTTGGTGCAGATGTTATCAGATATTTGTTCTGCTCATCAAGCCCATCAAATGAAATGCGATTTGGATATAATTTAACCGATGAAGCGCGTCGCAAGCTGATATCATTTTGGAATATATACACTTTCTTTAACACTTATGCTTCGATTGACAATCCAGATATCAAATCCTTTGTTCCAAAGGAAGAAAATTTTTCATTCTCTGACAAGTGGTTGATTCAAAGCATAAACAAATTTATCAAAGACAGCGATCAAAATTATGCTGACGACAAAGCATTTTTGGTTGTCAAAGATTTTGAAAAACTTGTTGACGACATTTCCAATTTCTATATTCGCTCCAACAGAAAAAGATTTTGGAAGTCGGACGACAAACTTAGTCAGCTGACCGCATATTGGTGCTTGTATCACTCCATAAAATCTTTGATCAGGGTTATGACGCCGATAATTCCATTTATGAGCGAACATATTTGGCAAAACATGGTCAGAGAAGTTGAAAGTGACGAAAAAGAGTGCATTATGATTTCGGGCTATCCAAAGCCAATTTTCAAAAAGGATTTCGTTGGCGTTTTGGAAGAAGCCACAGTTGCTCGAAACATTATTTCAAGCGCTCAAAGGCTTCGAAATGAAAATCAAATCAAAGTAAAGCAGCCTCTTCGAAAAATGTTTGTGATGGGGCAGGATATTATAAAAGAAGTGATAAATCATCTTGGCGACTTGATCAAAGACGAACTTAACATAAAGGAAATTGAAGTCGTTCAAAGCGATGAAAGATTTAATGATGAATTTTTGTCGGTTAACTTCAAAAACGCTGGAAGCGTGCTTAAGGGTGAAGTGCAGCTCTTAAAGCAAACTCTTTCGCAGCTAAGTGAAAATCAATTGGCTGGCGTTGTTAAAATGTTTAAGCAAGGCAAGGTGAGCGTTGGAAAGTTTAAGGACCTTGACAAAAGCTTGTTTAATCTTGAAAAAAAGCCAAAAACAGATTTCATTATTGCACATGAAAATGGAAACACGATTGTGCTTGACATAACTTTGGACGAAGAGCTGATCATCGAAGGATTGTATCGCGAATTTGTCCGCGGACTTCAAGTTATGCGAAAGGAAGCCGATTTTGACATTGACGAGCGCATTTATGCTTATTTTGAAACTGAAGACAACAAAAATGCGGACATGCTTATCAAATATATGCAAAAAATCAAGCAAGAAGTTTTGATTTTGAGAGTTGTTGAAAAAATCGACAAGCCCGATGCAAAAGGCGAAGTCGAAGTTGGCGAAGGCAAAATAAAAGTCAAATTCTTGCGCGGAAAAAATTTTAAGGAGCAAAAATGAAAGTAGCGTCTGGGTGGAAAGATTTTGAAGTGCTTTGCACAGGCGATGGCAAAAAGGCGGAAAACTGGAATGGATATGTTTTGATTCGGCCCGATCCTCAAGCCATTTGGGGCGGCTTTGAGCAAAAAAGAAAAAGCCTTAAGTGCGTGGCGGCTGAATATAAGCGCTCATCAACTGGCGGAGGCGAATGGGTGGAAAACAAAAAGCTTCCTTCGCAGTGGACTTGCCAGTGGAAAGACCTAAAATTCATCGTAAAGCCAATGGGCTTTAAGCACACAGGAATTTTTCCAGAGCAAGCAGTCAATTGGGAAAAAATGCAAAAGCTCATTCAGTCTTCCGGAAGAGAAATCAAGGTTTTGAATTTGTTTGCTTACACTGGTTGCGCTTCGGTTGCTTGCGCTTTAGCGGGTGCAAGTGTCACGCACGTTGACGCGGCAAAAGGAATGGTTGAAAGAGCAAAGGAAAACGCAAAACTTAACAACATTTCTTCGATTAGATTTATTGTTGACGACTGCGAAAAGTTTGTTGAGCGTGAAATAAGGCGCGGCAACAGCTATGATGCAATAATCATGGACCCGCCAAGTTATGGTCGCGGCCCAAACGGGGAAATGTGGAAAATAGAAGAAAAGTTGTTTGACTTTGTTTGCTTGTGCAAAAAAGTTTTGTCTGAAAAGCCGCTTTTTGTGCTGATAAATTCCTACACGACCGGCCTTCAAGCGGGGGTTATAAAAAACATTTTGGAGCTTGTTTTCGGGAAAGATGCCCAGGCAGACGAAATAGGTCTTCAAACAAAGGAAGGGCTTGTTCTTCCATGCGGAAACAGCGGTTGGAAAATTTGGTGAGGTGAAAAATGCAAGTGGTTTTTGAAGATAATCAAGTTGTTGTTGTGCTTAAGCCGCAAAATCAGCCTTCGCAGCAAGACGAATCAGGCGATTTGGATCTTTTGACAGAAGTAAAACAATATGTCAAACAAAAATATAACAAGCCTGGCGAAGCGTTTGTTGGCCTTGTTCACAGGCTTGACAGACCAACGGGCGGACTTATGGTGTTTGCACGCAATTCAAAAGCGGCGCAAAGGCTTGCTGATCAAATCAAAGATGGCACAATGAAAAAAACATATTATGCTGTTGTTGAAGGAAATGTCACAAAACAAAGCGGAAAACTTATAAATTATTTAAAAAAGGACGAAAAAAACAATATTGTTCGTCTTTGCCCGCCACTTGAGGAAGGAGCAAAAAAGGCCGAGCTTGAATTTTCGGTTTTGGAAAAGAGCGAAAAGCACACCCTTTTGCGTATTCAAATTTTAACAGGCAGATCACATCAAATCCGTGTTCAAATGGCAAATTTTGGTCATCCGCTTGTTGGAGATATGAAATACAACAAAAACGCCCAAAAAGGTTTGCTTGCACTCTGGGCGGGAAGACTTGAGTTTGTCCACCCAGTCACAAAAGAAAAAATGGTTTTTATTTCAAGTCCTGACGAAACAAAAAAACCTTGGAACGAATTTAAAATTTCAAAATATTTTGTGAGGTGAAAAATGAAAAGAAGTCAAGTTGCGGAAAAATATAAATGGGACTTAAGTTCATATGCAAAGGATGAAAATGACTTTTTGCAAAGATGTGAAACCCTTAAGACCTTCAAAACAAAGTTTGCTTGCTTTGAAGGAAAGCTTGATGATGACCAGCAGCTTTTGAAAGTTTTGAAGCTGACAAGCGCATATGAAAAGGAAGCATCGCTTCTTGCAAATTATGCACAGCGCAAACTTGACGAAAATTTGTCAAACAGCAAGGCAAATGAAAATCTTAACATGCTTTTAAAAATTGACAATGACATTTCAATTGCCAGCGCATATATCACTCCAGAGATTAGCAAATTTTCAAATTCAAAACTCAAAAATTTGGCACAAAATCCAAAATTTAGGCCTTATAAGCTGTTTTTTGAGGAAATTTTGCGTCAAAAACCGCATATTTTGCCAAAAGAGCAGGAAAAGTTGTTGTCTGGAATGGGCGAATTTTTGTCGGGCTTTTCAAGCTCGTTTGACAATTTTTCTGATGCCGACTTAAAATTTGAAGACGTGACTGATCACAGCGGCAAAAAGCATAAATACGCTGCTGCGGATTACAACAAATATATGCATTCACCTGACCGAACTCTTCGCAAGGAAGCCTTCAGGGTTGAAAATGCAACTTATGGAAAATATATCAACTTTTTGACGAACAACTATTTAAGTGACGTTAAGGCGGATTGCTATTTTGCAAAAATCCGTCACTTTGACAGCGCTCTTGAAAGGGCAATTTTCTCTGAACAAGCAAGCAAAAAAGTGTATGACACTCTTATTGAAAACATCCACAAAAACTTGAATTTGCTTTACAAATTTTTTGCACAAAAACAAAAACTTTTGAAACTTGACAAGTTTTATATTTATGATCAATTTGCTCCGCTAAGCAAACATGGCTCAAAAAAATACACTTATGATGAAGCGATTGATTTGATCAAGCAAGCACTAAGCCCGCTTGGCGAAAAATATGTCAGCCTTGTTCAAAAAGCAAAGGATGAAAAGTGGATTGACGTTATGCCAAACGAGGGAAAGGCAGGGGGAGCATATTCGGCATCAAGTTATGGAGCAAATCCTGTTGTTTTGATGAGCTTTACTGGCGAATTTAATTCTGTAAGCACGCTTGCCCATGAACTTGGCCATGCAATTCATTCATATCACTCGCAAAATTCGCAAATTTTTGAAGAAAGTGATTATGTGATTTTTGTTGCGGAAGTTGCCTCAACGGTCAATGAAACTTTGCTTCGAATGATGCAGCTTAAGCAAAGCAAATCTCGAAGCGAAAAGCTTGCAATTTTGGACGATATTTTTATGGAAGCCAAAAGCACAATCTTCCGTCAAACAATGTTTGCTGAATTTGAAGAGTGGGTTCATGATGAGTATGAAAAATCCCATCCGCTTTCAAAGGACAAACTTTGTGAAAAATATTTGATGCTTAACAAGCAATATTTTGGTCCAAAGGTTGTTTTGACAAATGAAACAAAGTTTGAATGGGCACGCATTCCTCATTTTTACAGAAGTTTTTATGTTTACAAATATGCAACCGGCATGATTTGCGCTTTTAACATTGTCAGCCGAATTTTAAATGGCGAAAAGGGCGCAGTTGAAAAATATATAAAGTTTTTAAGTGCCGGATGCACAAAAGGGCCAATTGAACTTTTGAGAGATGTTGGATGTGATTTGGAAAAGCAAGAAACATTTGACAAAGCATTTGATTTGTTAAGGGAATTTTTGAAGGAGTTTAAGTAAAAAGCTTGACATCTTGGTCAAGCTTTTTTAGCAGCATTTTCCGAGCAAAAATCCTCCAGCAAAAGCAATAAAAAGCGGGCAAAAGTTCTGAGAACAATTTTCATAGCCAAAGGGAGCACAGCACGGAATAGGAAAAGGATTAGGCTGGCAAGGAGAGAATTGGTTGCAAGGCGAAAAACAAGGCATTGTGAAAGCACATCCTTGTTTGTAACAGTTTTTCATGTAAGCACCTCACATTATCATAATATAAAAAGCGAGCCACTTTTGTGCACTCGCTATTTGACATATATTTTTTGAGTTGCTTTGATCCACACAGATTTTGGAACAAATTTTGCAAAAAAGTATAATAATTTTTGTTTTCCAATGATTTTTTGTGGTTTTAATCTCTTTTTTTCAATAAATTTTGCAATTTTTTGAACAGCTTTTTCAACTGGCATGCGTTTTTCTTCACGCGAGTCAACAAACTGGGCGGATTTTTTAACGCTGTCGCCATATCTGGAGTTTGTTTCAAAATCTTTCACACGATTTTTTGTGAAATTGGTTTTAACTTCGCCTGGGCAAACTGCTGCCACTTGAATGGATGTGTTTTTAAGTTCCATTCGCATTCCGTCAGTGATCATGCTAACTGCGGCTTTGCTTGCGCAATAATATGACCTAAATGGCAAAGGAAAAAGCGCGCAAGTGGATGAAATATTTATGATTTTTGCGTTTTCATTTAGCAAAGGAATGGTGCGTTTTGTCACATTTATAAGTGCAAAAAAATTAAGCTCAAATTGCTTTCGAATTTCTTCTTCGCTCACAAGTTCCACCGCGCCTGACAGCCCTCTGCCAGCACAATTTATGAGAATGTCAATTTTTTCATTTTGCAAACGTGAAAATGTTTCATCCAGTTGGTCGCGATTTGTGATGTCGCAAGGGTAGGAATGAGCGTCAAGTGAAATGTTGATCACTTTGTCGCCTTTGGAAAGAAAGTATTCCTTCAGTCCTTTTCCAATTCCGCTTGAAGCGCCGGTTATTAAAATTGTTCTATTCATTTTTACTCCTTTTTTTCATGTTATCACATTTGAATTTTTTTTCAAAACACATTTAACTTTTGCCCAAAAACAAAATTTGGGTATTGACAAAATAAAAACAAAGTAATATAATTTTGGCATAGGAGGATTATGATGAATCAAACACGAAAAGGTTTAACAGTTGCCAGCGGAATTTTGATGCTTGCTCATTGTGTGGTTTATCTTGCAGTTAGCGTTTTTATTCCAGAAATTTTGGCAATGTTTGTTATTGGTTTAATTGGCGGAATTTTGCTTCTCGTTGAAACTCTCAGGCCAGATATCAAAGGCGTTGGAGCAATTATGCCGCTTGCAGTTGTGTTCACGGTTGTGGGCAGCATGGGAGTTGGAGTTCCCGCAATTTTGCTTTACATTTCATTTGCTTTCAGAGATGAAAAATCGCAAGGCGATGACGAAAGTTGCAATCAAAACACTTGCCAGTGCGATGAAAATCAAACTTGCCAGTGCAAAGAGGATGAAGGCGTTTGCCAGTGTGGCGAAGAAAAGGCTTTGGAAGAAGAAAACAACGTTTCATTTGAAGAAAAAACTTTGGAAGAAGAAAACGCACCTGAACAAGTTGAAGAAGCTGAACAAAGCGAAGAAGCTGAACAAGCTAAAGAAACTGAACAAAGCGAAGAAGCTGAACAAGTTGAACAGGTTGAAGAAACAGAACAAGCCAAAGAAGTTGAACAAGCTGAAGAAGAGCAATGCGAGTGTGAAAACTGCGAACATAGCGATGAGTGCGATGAATGCCAGCTTGAAGATGAAGAGCCATCTTTCGACCACTTTGGCGTTGAAATTGACATGAAACTTTTGGAGCATAAAATTGAAATTCTCAGAAACATGCGTGACAATGGCGAGATATCAGCTGAAGATTTCAAAAACATGGTTGCTGATTTAATGAGAAATTGAGTTTGCAAAAACTCAATTTTTTTTATAATCGTTTGACAAAAAGAAAAAATATAGGTTACAATAAAGCAAAGGAGGGTAATATGAACAAATCAAAACGTGGGCTTATTATGGCAGCGGGCATAATCGAAATTTTGATGGCGGTTATGTTTGTCATTGTGGGCTTGATATCTTTGCTTTACACAAGCCTTATTTTTGATCTTTTTGGTGCTTTAACTGAAGAGATCGCTTCGGCTGAAACACAAATGGTTGCTTTGGAAAACATATTTGCGACAATTGTCAGCGCAATGTTTTTTGTGATTGCATTTTTCCAATTGTTGGGAGCAGGCCTTTTGCTTGGGTCAATTTCAAAACCTGAAAATTTTGCAAACAGACATGGCCGATATGTTGGTGGATGTGTTTTCACGATTATGTTTACAGGCGTGATTTCAATTCCAGCAATTTTGCTTTACATTTCATTTGCAATCAAAAATGAGCCAAAAGAAGTGACAGTGCAAACAAACTCATAAAAAAAGTTTAAAAAAGCATAATAATAATCGAAGGGTTAGTTGTATGAATGACACAAAAAGAGTTTTAATCAAAATAAGTGCAATTTTGTCAATCATCAATGCAGTGGCATATTTGATTTCGGCAATTGTTTCTTTCAGCAGTATAAATGAAATTGCTGCTGCCACCCAAGCAGGCGTGGGTTATGTGGAAAGTTCAATTGACATAACTGCCACTGTGCTTGTTGTTGCAGGCGTTGTTATGCTGATTTTTGCAATACTTTCGATGATTGGTGGAATATTTTTGCTCAAATGTAATTCGCAAAACAAATTGTATATCCCAGGCGCCGTGTTAACAATCATTGGCGCGGGCGGATTGTCGCTTTCTGCGATTTTGCTTTATGTTTCATTTGCAATAAAAGATGACCCAGGGGTTATGGTGACTCCATCTCAGCAACAAAACTTGACGGAGCAAAATTTAAGCGAAGAAAAGCCAATTTCAAACGAAGAAAAGCAAAAAGCAAAAGATGCAAAACTTAAAAGCCAAATGGAAATTTTGCGAAATATGAAAGACAAGGGCGAAATAACACAAGAAGAATTTAAACAACTTATGTTTGAACTGTTAAAAAAATATTAAGAAAAAAGGATGAAAGTTCATCCTTTTATTTTTCGTTTATCTTTGAAAAAATCACTTAAAAGTTTGCCTGCTCGCTTGTCCTCAATCATTTCAAAACAAACTTTATGATTTAGGCGGGAAGAGGCAAGAATTGTTTGCAAAAGATTGTCATTTGATGTGTTTTCTTTGCAAGCATAAAACAAGTTCTTGATTCTGGCATTTGCAATTGCACCTGCACACATTGGACAAGGCTCAAGCGAAACATAAATGTCGCAGCCGTCAAGTCGCCACGAGCCAAGTTTTTTGCATGCTTTTTCAATTGCCGAAATTTCAGCATGTTTTGTTGCATTTTGAGTTTTTTCACGCATATTAAAGCCTTTTGATAAAATTTTTCCATCTTTGACAACAACTGCGCCAACTGGAATTTCGCCTTGCTCAAAGGCTTTTTGTGCTTGTTTGATTGCTGCATCTATAAATTTGTTCATATTTGCATTTTACTCAAAAACACTTTGTTTGTCCAGCAAAATGTTGTATACTTTGTGTATGGGAAAAAATCTGCCAGAAAAAAAATTTGAAAAATCAAAGTTTTATGACATCAAGGATGCAAGCTTTGGCTATATTTTTGCGCTGATTGCTCCATATGTTGTGGCGCTTGCAATATTTTTTATTGCAAAACTTATCATAAGTTCGGGGGTGGAAGAAAGCTCTGTTGCCGACAGCGTTGTGTATACAATTTTTTCGTCGCTGGCAAGTCCAATTGGACTTTGCGTTATGTTTTTTTTGTTCAATCATTTCCGCAAAAAAAGTTTTGAAGCGGCAAATGTAAATTTCAAAATTGGCACATATAACACGCTTATTTGCATTGTTTTGCCAATTGTTTGTGTTTTTGGAATGCAATATCTTGTTGGCGGAATTGATTTTGGCCTTGAAAAAGCGGGCTATGCCATGAACGATTTTGGCCTTCCTCTTTCAAACTTTGGTTGGTATGTTTTGCAGCTTGTTTTGCTTGCACTTTTGCCTGCAATTTTTGAAGAACTTGTTTTCCGCGGAATTGTTTTAAATGGCTTAAAAAAGCAATTTGGCAGCACATGGGCAATTTTTATCAGTGCAATCATGTTTGCTTTCATGCACGCTTCGCTTCAGCAGTTTTTGTATCCTTTGGTTTTGGGAATTGTGCTTGGATGGATTGCTCTTAGGACGGAGTCAACGTTTTCAAGCATGCTTGTGCATTTTTTGAACAATGCGATTGTTGTCACACTTTCATATTTAAATGCGGCCGCAGGTGTTAACATGGCTTTGGATTACACTCAAGGCTGGGTGTGGGCGCTGGCAGTTATGCTTTGCTTTGTCACAGCAGGGATTATCATTTTGATTGAGGCGTTTTATTTTCACTTTAAAAATCAAAAAGAAAATGAGCAAGTGGACAAACAAAAAAAGCAAGAAGTGCCTTTTGTGTTTTTGATTGCAATGGGGCTTGGCCTAATTTTGTTTGTTGTGAGCGTTGCAATTGGATTTATGCCAACAAATTAGGGCATTATCAACGGCAAAAGGGAATATAATAAGCTGATGGAAAAAACCAAATCGTTTAACAGTGCAATCATAACATATTTTGTCATAACTATGGCATTTGTTTTGCTTAGGATGCTTTCGTCTTTTGGCGTGCTGACTTTTATGGGCGAATATGGCGATTATTTTTTCACGATAATCGTGCAAATTGTTTTGCTCCTTGGCGGTCCGCTTTTGCTTTATCCAGCCCTAAAAAAACAGAAGCCATTTTCTTCGATTAACGAGTTTGGAAGCAAAAAAATTTCATGGTCAGTTGTTGGACTGTCGTTTTTGTTGGGCATTGTTGTTTATTTTTTAAATTCATTCGTGGCGGATGCGTTTTATGGCATAATCGAATTTTTGGGCTATGAACATGCGTCTGGCGCGGCAATTTCATCATATTCCTTTGGAACTCTTCTTTTAAATTTGTTTTTCACGGCTTTTTTGCCTGCTTTGTGCGAAGAAACAACTCACAGGGGCATGCTTCTTAGGTCATTTAGCCCGCTTGGAACATGGAAAGCCATTATGCTTTCATCAATTTTGTTTGGCCTTTTGCATTTGAACATTGAGCAGTTTTTCTATGCCACAATCATAGGGCTGTTTTTAGG
>CANQRE010000007.1 GCA_947626175.1 uncultured Clostridia bacterium | reverse complement strand
ACCAGCATTTGTGATCGCGTTGAACAATGTGCTTTTCCCAACATTTGGAAGGCCAACTACACCAATTTTCATTTTGCATTTTTCCTTTTAAGTTTTAACTCCTAAAGCCTTTTTGTCTATGATTTGTCTAGTCCATCACCCGTGGGAGCTTTAACGTTTTCCCATATTTTTTCTGCATCCTCTCGTTCGTCTGGGCTTAGGTCATTAAATTGTTGTTGCATATAATCAACATCTCTTTGATTTTTTGCATCTTCACCAATAACAACTTTGTTGTTTGAATCATAAATTGCTTTTCCAAGATCATCGGCGATGTCTTTCATTGTTTCAAAGGCATTGCGTTTTGCAGAGTCACGGCTATCGCTATATGATTGTCTTATTTTTTGTGCTTCCAAAACGCCTTTTGTTGAAGCAGCAACAAGAATTGATCTGTCATATTCTTTTCCGTTTATTTCAACGGTTTCGCCTTTTTGGCTTAACATTCCGTTAATGCGATATTGTGCTCGGTCTATTTCATCCAACTGGTCACAAAGGTTTGTAACAATGTCAATGCCTTTAAATTTGTGTTCAGTTACTTCGCCAGGATGTGAAGGTTGAACTTCATTTGTTGTTGTGCAAAATCTTTCACAATCTACAATCTTTCCATCTTTGTTCCACGCAGAAGTTCCTGTTGCGTTGTAAAGGAAAGTTTTAATGCTTGGATGACGCGTCTCAGTGTTATAACGAACAGCATTCTCATTAACTTTGCACAGGTTGCCGTTGTCCGGATCTGGAGCTTTCAATGGGAATTCGTCAAAGCGGGCAACATCAACAGAGCCTTTTGCTGCTTGCATGATATAATCGAAAGTCTTCTTTCCAAGGATTTTTTTGCATTCTCGCCTGTTGAGAGAAATGTCAACGTTAGGGGTTGTAGCGCCCTTTGCATAAAGAATGGTTTGTTGAATTGCTTGTTGTGTTTCTTCGCAAGCCTCAGTGATATAAGATCTTTCAACTTGTGTAAGGTTGTCAAGGAAATCAAAAGTTTGTTTATCGCCTTGTCTTGTTATTATGCTGTGTGCAATTGCATGGCGATTGTTTTCAATAAAGTTATATTGTGCTGCGGTTTCAGCTTGTTCAATTTCTGCTTCGGTTGCTGTTGGGTTTTTAGCCTTGAAAGCTTCAACTGCGTTTCTGACTGACTCTTGTTTGATTTTATCGATTTTTCTAAAGTCGCCGCCAGAAAGTTCTTCAAAGTTTTTGTCTTCAAGTTTTTCAACTTTGCGCATATGACGAATTCGGCTTGGGCTTGAATAAGATGAAGATTCCACAATTTGATTTTCAAGTGCAATTCGTGCTTCGCGTTGCAAGAATTTTGTTGCAGCTTTTTGACGA
This sequence comes from uncultured Clostridia bacterium, assembly GCA_947626175.1. Classification (GTDB taxonomy): domain Bacteria; phylum Bacillota; class Clostridia; order Christensenellales; family UBA1242; genus Caccovivens. The sequence goes on along the minus strand of CANQRE010000007.1, from coordinate 25,291 downwards.
GCAGCCACTCTTGCTTTCACGCCGGCAATCTTGCCAAATCCCGTTGATGCAAAGCTGTTTGCAGCAGTTGTTGCAAGTGCAGTTCCCACTGGGATTGCAACGCTTGCAGCAAGCAAAGATCCAAAGCCAATAACTAAAGGACCAAGGCCAAGGCCAATGCCGATAACGCATCCAACCAAGCCAACCAGTGCTCCAACAACGCCAAGGGCAACCAGCCAACCAGGAGTTTTTCTTTCTGGAGCACGAGCTGGAGCAGGGGAAGCTGCAACAGCTTGCGAATCGCTTGGCGCAACAGCTTCGGCTGCGGCGCGTCTTCTTGCTTCTTCATCTTCTTCTGCATGTTCTGCAGGTTCTTCAGTTTCTTCCTTAGATTCGTCTGTGTCTGCAGCCATGCCTTCGACATGTGCATCGTCAACAACAGGTTCTTCTTCATGGTTTACAATGCTTTCGGTTTCATCTTCAACATAATGAGCTTCTGTTGGCTTGTTTACGTTGAAGGTTTTGTTTGGAACATTGTAGCCATACACCCAAATTCCATTTTTGCCATCTGAGTCAGTGAAAACTCGGAAAGCAGATTGGTCGCCTTTTGCACCTGGCAATGAATTTGGAACAGTGTAAGTTGGCTTAAGTTGATCCTCTTCGAGATTTGGATCCAAGAAACTTGCAACTGCTTTCAAAGTTTGGAAGCCATCAGCCTTTTCATCGTAAGATTTAACTTTAGAAGCATCTGGATCTTTTGTTTCAAGCGTTAAAGGCAAGTCATACATTGATTTCCCGACCGTCACTCTCAACTTAAGTTCGTCTGGGGAGATAGCAGTGATTTTGCCAGATTCATGATCCATAGTAGTTTTGCAAGTTAACCTGTAATCTTCCTGTTCTATTTTATGGAACCTTTTGCCGGTGTAAACATACAGGTCGTCTCCATCTCGTGCAAACAAAGCTTCAGATTTGCCATCAGAACCTTTTACTTGCATAAACATTAAGCCATCAACATCTCGGATTGTTGCACTGCCATAGGTATGGGTGCTTTCTTCGCTTGTGATTTGACTTAAAGCATAAGCCATTGCAGGAGAAAGATCGGCAAACGAAGGGTCTTTTGATTTTTTTGAGCCGTCATTGTAGGTGACATTGCCACTTAGCACATCTTTTGCCACATCGGATGAAATTGCAAAGTTGTTTTGTCCGGATGTTGTCATTGCTTTGTCATCGGCTGTGATTTGCAAAGAGTTTGCTTCAACAGTGATGTTGATTTTTTTGCCTTCGGCATCTTTGCATGTGAATGAGAACCCTTGTTGTGAACCAGCTTTGCCTTGAGTGAATGTCAGGTTTTCAACAAAAAGGCTAACAATCTCCTTGCCCTCTTCGGCTCCCAAAGCGACTTTCATTTCATCGTTAAGTCTTGCTGTTGGAATTTCAACACTGTAGGTTGGTTTGCCGTCTGGTTCGACATCTCTGCGAGCAACGAGAACGTCTCTTCCTTTTTCGTCACTTATGCAGAAGAATGGGGAAGTGTCGTCTGCAAGATAAACCATATTATTTTGAGTTAATATTTCTTCATGTGTGTCTTTGGTAGAGTAAGTTACATCAAATCCAGAAGTAGACTTTAGTCCAGCGCGGCTGTTTGCAACCGTTTTAAGGTCTTCCTCTTTTGGTTGGAATTTGGATTCGTTCACAACTGGTGCGCTGTTTTCTACTGTTTCTTCTGTTGCTTCTTCAACTTCTTCTGTTGCTTCGGCTACTCCGGCTTCAGTTTCGTCTCCTTTAACATCGTCTCCTTTAACATCGTCTCCTTTAACATCGTCTTCTTTAACTTCGTCTTCTTTTGGCTCGTCTTCTTTTGGTTCGTCTTCTTTTGGCTCGTCTTCTTTTGGCTCGTCTTCTTTAACTTCGCCTTCTTTTGGTTCGTCTTCTTTTGGTTCAGCGTGTTCAGTTTCGGTTTCGTCGACAATATTTAACTTGTGTGATGAGAAATAAGCAGGGGGTTCTTTACTTTGTTCTATCGTAAATGTTGCAGGTTCAACGGATGAATCAGATGGTGTTGAAGTTATAGTAAACATTCCGTCATGATATGCACAACTTAAGTTTCCAGCTATTCCATTGTTCATCTGTGTCACTTGAGCCAAGTCAGCAAGCACCGCAGGATTTACTGAATCAGGAACTATTTCGTCATCTTTGAGTTTCGCGAATTGGGTGTCAATTGTATATGTGGACACTTTTTCAGAACCTTGAAGTTTAAATTGCACACCAATGCGAATATTTTTTTCGTCGACGTCGGTATTGCTGAAATAAACAAATTTTAAATCTCCATCAATTGGTGTAAATTTGTTATCACTTAAAATGTATGTTTGATTTGTCTTTGCATCTTTCATAAAGCACAAATCAGAATCCAACCTTCCGAACGGTGCGTTCATTAACCTAACAAAGCTATATCTTGAATCATTGCTAAGGGCTTCACGTTCGCTGTGGCTTACAGATTCCATAAGCACATCTGTCAGACGAGGATAATCCTGATATTCTAGATTATCCTGGCTGTCAATTATTTTTTGAACACTGTCAGTTGAAATGACGGCATTTACTCCGACAAAATCAGATCGTGGAAGGGTAACCGATGTTTCTTTTCCTGATCTGCTGCCTATTATTTCAAGTTTGCCGTTTTCGAATTTTACTTCGCCGCCGTTTCCTTTTTCATCTGCACATGAGATACTACAGTTTATTGCTTCTTCTTTCGGCACAGCAGAAACTTTAACGTTTTTGGCTTCGGTGGTAAAGCTATAAACTCCTTTTTCTTCTTCTGTCCATGAAGAGAGAGCACCGGCAGGTCTTAAAAATCCTTGTTTTTGCGTTAATTTGCTTAGTTCACTCTGGAATTTTCTTCTTTGTTTTTTGTTTGAAATGGTGTTGGTGTCAATGGTTACAACGCATTTATCTTCTTTGCCATTTTTTTCAACTTTGATAAGATATTTTTCGTCCTTCAGTTTATTTTCGTCCGGCTCCCTCCATCTATCACCATTTGCAGGATCTAAAGGGTTCGTTGTGGCAAAATAAAGTTTTTTTCCACCTTCTTCCGGAAGATCGGCAACGATGATGTTTTGCAAAAGCGTATTGCTCTCGTCATTGTTCCGAAAAGATGCTTTTACGTCTATAACAGCTTCAGGAGGGATTTCAGGGATATCTTCTTCAATAATGCTGTCTGCTGGAATTTCTTCAAGATCAGCCTTTTCAAATGCTTTTGCTGCTTCGGCTGCGGCAGTCGTAGCTTCTGCAACATCTTTATCGATATCGGTTTTAGCCTTTTCGGCTTCAGTGATTTGTGTGTCCAAACTTGCAAGGGTTGCGTCAACTTCTTTTAATTTGTCTTCTGCTTCTTTTTTGGCATTTGTGGCAGAATCAAGTTCTGCCTTTGCTGCATCTAAGTCGCTTTCTGCTTTTTCTTTTGCTTGGGTCGCAGTTAAGGTTTGTGCTTGACTCTGCGTATAGGCAAGGTCTGCAAGAGCCTCTTTTCTCTCCGCTGCGGCTTTGTTTGCTGCATCAGCTTTAGCCGTTGCGTCTTTGGCTTTTTCCCAATCTTCTTTTGCTTGTTTTTCTTGTCTTTGTTTTTCTTCTGCGACTTTCTTTTTTTCATCAAAGTCTTTTTGCAGGGCTTCATTTTTCTCTTGAGCAGCTTTTTCTTGTATTGAGGCAACGTTTAAAGCATTTTGCAATTGCTCTTGTTGCTCAGTTGCTTTGCGTTTTTCCTCGTTAAGACCTTCAAGTTTTGTCGTAATCTCTGTTTGTTTGGCAATTTTTTCTTGTTTGTCTTTCTCTGTTGTCAACTTTGCCAGATGAAGGGTGTCATGATTTATTGTTTTCTCAAGTTCGACAAACTTGGATTGTGCTGTCTCTAATTCCTTTTGGGTGGCGTTGGATTCTTCTGTTAGAGATTTTGTTAGACGTTCTTGTTTTTGTATTGCTCTGTTAAGCCCATTATACACTGAGAATAAAGATGAATTCTTTTTGGTCAAATCTTTTTCGTTAGAAACTTTTTCATCAAGGGCTTTAGACAATTTGTCTCTTTCGGCTTTCTTGTTTTCATCAAGGTCCTTGTTTTCAGGTTTTTCATCAAATTCTTTTAAAGCTAAGCTAGCAGCAGCATGTTCCTGCACAGCTTTATTATGCTGTTGAAACGCGTCATTATATTGAGGCTTAATTTTGGTTAAATTACTTCTTGCATCTTCCAAAGATTTGTTTGCTGTTTTTATTTGCTCGTCCAATTCCTTAGATTTGGCATCTAAGGTTGCAACTTGTTTCTTTAAGCCTTTATATTCTTCTTTATTGCTTTTCAAGCTCTCTGTCAAGCTCTCAATGGTTGGCTCTGATGGTTTTTCGGCTTCAGGCTTGGCTGGATTGCCATCACCAGTATCAGCAGGTTTTCCAGTTTCATTTGGATTGCCGCCACCATTTCCACCAGCATCAGTAGGATTATCTTGTGGTTGTTCAGCGTTTTGTGGCTGCGGCTGAGCAGGGTTGTGGTTGCCGCCTTGATTGCCGCCATTGTCTGGATTTCCAGGGTTGTCTGGATTTCCAGGGTTGCTTGGATTGCCGGCATTGCCTGGATTTCCAGGGTTGTCTGGATTTCCAGGGTTGCTTGGATTGTCGGCTGGGTTTCCATTATTTTCTGCAGGGTTATCACCATTTTGTGGTTGTGGTTGTGGTTGTGGTTGTGGTTGCGGTTGTGGCTGTGGCTGTGGTTGTGGCTGCGGCTGTGGCTGTGGCTCTGCAGGGGTTTCCGGAGTTTGTGCCGCTTCTTGTTGAACAGTCAATGGCACAAAAGTCAATGGCACATTTACGTTTGCACCCTTTTTAGCTTGTTCAATATCACTTTGAGCTTCAGGTTCGATAGTTATATTTAGTGAATCAGTGTAGGATGCTTTAGTATTACTTTTAATAGCACTTTTAACTTCAAATGCCAATTTGGTTGGAGATAAAGTTATTTCAACCTTCCCAGAAGCAATTTTTATTTCCGGTTCATGTTGAGTGATTGTTAATTCCTCGATGCGAAAAGAAGTCTTTTTTGATAATACAATCTGTAAAGGATCCTCTGAATCTCCAAGCAAATAACATTTCAGGTATGCCTTTCCTTTTTTATCTAATTCTTTCTTAATGGAAAGGCATTCTTTCCCCTTTCTTTTGACTGAAATATAATCAACGGAATCAGGCATGATTTTTTCTCCTTTTGTTTAGGGGATTTTGCGCCCCTTTATTTTTTATATATTATCATATATTTTATCTAAAGTCAATTGCATATAAACTAATTTTGTGGAATTATTGACATATTACGCACTAAAATCTACTTGACTAAATTTGCAAATTTAGTAAACTTATAATTATCGGGAGTTTTGAAAATGGGACTTTTTGGAAGCGAAAACAATTCGCAAGTGAAAAAACTTAAAAAAATTGCAAACAAAGTTGTGGCTCTTGAGGACAAATATGTGGCAATGACAGATGCCGAACTTCAAAGCCAAACTCAAGTTTTGAAACAACGCCTTGCAGATGGCGAAACACTTAACGACATTTTGCCAGACGCTTTTGCTGTTGCAAGAGAAGGCGCTTTTCGTGTTTTGAACATGAAGCACTTTTATGTTCAAATTCTTGGCGGAATTGCTCTTCATCAAGGCAGAATCGCCGAAATGGCAACCGGTGAAGGAAAAACTTTGGTGGCAACTTTGCCGGCTTATTTAAACGCTCTTGCAGGCAAAGGTGTGCATGTTGTCACGGTCAACGAATATTTGGCAAAGCGTGACGCGGAATGGATGGGCAAAGTTTACAAATTTTTGGGACTTAGCGTGGGCGTTATTGTTGCAAATATGCCTGAAGACGCCAAGCGCCAAGCTTACAATTGCGACATAACCTACTGCACAAACAACGAGCTTGGATTTGATTATCTTCGAGACAATATGGCTGTTTCAATGAGTTCACGCGTTCAACGCGGGCAAAATTTTGCAATTGTCGATGAAGTTGACTCAATTTTGATTGACGAAGCGCGAACTCCGCTTATTATCAGCGGGAAGGGCGGAAAATCAAGTGAAGCATATATTTCTGCCCAAAAGTTTGCAAAAACAATCAAAAAAGACAAGGATATTGAAATAGATCCAAAAACAAAAGCAATCAACATGACTGAAACAGGAATTGCAAAGGCGGAAAGGTTTTTTTGCGTTCAAAACTTGGCAGATATTGAAAACTTGGAGCTTAATCATTACATCAACAACGCGCTCAAAGCCAATTTTATTATGTTCAAAGACGAAAATTATATCGTAAAAGATGGCGAAGTTGTGATTGTTGACGAGTTTACGGGCAGACTTATGCCGGGCAGAAGATTTAATGATGGGCTTCATCAAGCAATTGAAGCAAAGGAAGGGGTTGAAATCAAGGACGAAAACAAAACGCTTGCAACAATCACTTTCCAAAATTATTTCCGTTTGTATAACAAACTTTCAGGCATGACTGGAACTGCAAAAACCGAAGAAGGCGAATTTCGAACGATTTACAGCCTTGACGTTGTAACAATTCCGCCAAACCTTCCAAATCGCCGAAAGGACGAATCCGACATTGTTTACACCACAAGCGCAGGAAAAATTAAGGCTATTGTTGAAGAAATCAAAAGATGCAACGAAGTTGGACAACCTGTTTTGGTTGGCACAATCACAATTGAAAAGTCGGAAGAGCTTTCAAAAGCGTTGAAGCGTGAAAAAATCAAACACGTTGTTTTGAACGCAAAAAATCACGAACAAGAAAGTGCAATTGTTGCTCAAGCGGGCAGAAAAGGCGCTGTTACAATTGCCACAAACATGGCTGGACGTGGAACAGACATTTTGCTGGGCGGAAACCCAGAATTTATGGCAAAGCAAAAAATGAAAGATGAAAATTTTTCGGACGAAGAAATTTCTTATGCCACAGCCTTCAACACAATTGATGATGAAAATTTGAACAAAGCGCGTGAAAGATATAATCAGCTTTTTAAAGAGTTCAAACAGCAAACCGACAAGGAAAAGGAAGAAGTCATAACGCTTGGCGGCCTTCATATTGTTGGAACGGAGCGTCACGAATCAAGGCGAATTGACAATCAGCTTCGTGGCCGTGCTGCTCGTCAAGGCGACCCAGGCTCAAGCGTGTTTTTCTTGTCGCTTGAAGACGATTTGTTAAAGCGCTTTGGCGGCGAAAAGCTCAAACGCATTGCAATGGCGTTTAGAATTGACGAAAGCACCCCAATTCAACTTAAAATTCTCACAAAACAGATTTCTGCAGCTCAAAAAAAGATTGAAATTCAAAACTTTTCAACCCGAAAAACTGTTTTGCAGTTTGACGATGTCATGAACGCTCAGCGATCGATCATTTATGAAGAAAGAAACAAGGTTTTGGAAGGATTGCCTGTGCATGAGCAAATCATGGGAATGTTTCCGGAAATTATATCGGAAATTGTGCGAAATCATTTGGATGAGGACAAGCCTTACTATGAATGGGATTTGAGCGAAATCAACACCGAACTTGAAAAAGGGTGGACTGAAAAAGGCTCAAACGTTGTTGACGAAAAATTTGTGGAAGATTGTGATATTTCGGAAGTTGAAGACAAACTTTTGCAAATTGTTTACAAAAGATATAACGATCGAATGGAAGAAGCCAAAAGCCTTGGCGTCAACTTTGAAGACGTTGAAAGATATGTGCTTTTAAGGGTTGTTGATGCAAATTGGATGAACCACATCGATGACATGCAAATTATGAAAAATGAAATTTTCTCGCGTGGCTTTGGCAATCAAGATCCAGTTTTGGCTTACAAAAAGGACGGATATGAACTTTTTGAAAACATGGTTGCAAAAATCAGAAAAACAACTTGTCAACTTTTGCTTGTGAGTCAGTTTGAAGTTGAAAAACCTCAGCCACAACCTAGGCCAATGAACAGACCAACCTTTACGCCGATTGCTCGCAAGGAGCCAACCCCACAAGAAAAAAAGGAAGAAGAAAAAAAACCTTTTGTTCAAAAAACTGTTGTGAACGAAGGCAAAAAAATAGGCAGAAACGAACTGTGCCCATGCGGCAGCGGAAAAAAATATAAAAATTGCCATGGAAAAAACGCTTGATTTTAACATATTTTTGAAAAAACGAAGAATATACTTGTGAAAACTCACAAGTATTTTCTTATGTCCATTTGTTGCCGATCCATCAGGCGAATGAGCTTTTTTGCAAGCTCTTTGGCATCATCAGCTGCCTGCTTATAATCATTTAGATATTGATTAAGCGATTTCACGCCCATATTGCAGCCTTCGGTCATCAAATCTGCAATTGTTGAATCGTTTTCATTGAATGCAAGTTTGATGCCAGTTTTGATTTTTGACATGCTTTTTGCAATAAAATTTGGATTTTTGCCTTCTTTTCCAAATTCACTTAACATTTTTTGAATTTCATCTTGAAGAAAGTTATAGTCATTTTTATAGTTTATGAGTTTGTCCTTGAACTCATTGTTTTCAACATGCTCAATCACTTCGTCAATAGCTTCAATTCCCATTTTAATTCCGGCATCGCACTCTTTGAGCAAATTTATTGTGTCATTCATGTTTGTTCTCCTTGTGTAAATTTAGTGTTGTGCAGATTTGGAAAAAATATCAAAAATATCAAAAATTAACAAAAAATTGCTGAAAAAATGCCAAAAAATTGAAAAAAAACCGCAAAAAATGCCAAAAAAATAAAATTTTATGTGTTTTCGCACAAGACGGAAAAATGTTTTTGAATAAAATTTTGAAAGGATTAAAAAGTTTTTGCAAACAACAAAATTGGAAGCAAGGTTTATTATTTATATAATATATGAAATATAAAAAGTTTTCAAAATTGTAAATTTATGCTTGCACCTTTTAAAAAAGTGTGCTATACTCACTAAGTCGATAAAAATCCTTGCTCAAAATTTGTTTTTGAGCCAAATTGTCCAAAAGGAGGTTTAGTTATGCCAAGATATGAACTTATGTATATCATCGCTCCAGAATTAAGTGATGAGCAAAAAAATCAGCTTATTGAAAAATTCCGTGCGTATGCAGAGGCAAAAGGTGGCAAAATTGAGGGTGTTGAAAAGCTTGGAATGAAAAAACTTGCTTATCAAATCAATTTCAAGTCAGAAGGATATTATGTTCTTATGAAACTTGAATTGCCAGCACAGGAAGTTGATGCAATGAGCAAACTTATGAACATAACCGAAGGCATTATGCGTCATCAATTTGTGAGAATTTAATTTAGTTAGGAGAAAAATATGAACAAAGTTGTTTTGATTGGAAACCTTTCACGTGATCCAGAACTTAGCACCACAAACGGTGGAGTTTCTGTTTGCAGATTCACTCTTGCAGTTCAAAGAAGGTTTCAAAATGCTGATGGCGAAAGAGACGCTGACTTTATAAATATTGTTGTTTGGCGTGCTCAAGCAGAAAATTGCCACAAATATTTGAAAAAAGGAGCAAAATGTGCTGTTGAAGGAAGAATTCAAACTTCATCTTATGACGCACAAGATGGCTCAAGAAGATATGTGACCGAAGTGGTTGCAGACAATGTTGAATTTATCGGCGGACGTCGTGATGATGGCGAAGCTATTGAAAAAACTGACAGCCCAAGACCAGCCCAAAACTCAAAACCTGTTGCTGATCTTGAACCTATTGATGACGATTCGCTTCCATTTTAAAAGGAGAAAATAATGAGCGAAGTTAAAACAGAAAAAGTTGAAAAAACAGAAAAAGTTGAAAAAATCGAAGATGTTAAACCTGTAAAAAAATTCCGCAAGCCATCCAAGAAAAAAGTTTGTGCTTTTTGTGTTGCTGGCGAAAAGGAAATTGATTACAAAGATGTTGCAAAACTTAAAAAATTTATCACCGAAAAAGGAAAGATTTTGCCAAGAAGACAAACCGGCGTTTGCTCTCATCACCAACGCAAACTTGCACTTGCAATCAAGCGTGCAAGAAATTTGGCACTTCTTCCATTTGTTGGGGAATAAGGGGGATTTATGAAAGAGAAAATTCATCCAGATTATCATGAAGTGACAGTTGTTTGTGCATGTGGAAACACATTTAAAACACGTTCAACAATCAAAGGCGACACACTTAATGTTGATATTTGCAACAAATGCCATCCATTTTTCACTGGCAAAAAGAAAATTGTTGACGCAAGTGGAACTGTTGACAGATTTAAGAAAAAATACAAACTTGACTAAAAAATTCAAACCCGAAAGGGTTTGTTTTTTTGTCTTTGTTTTAAAAGCGAAAAAATATAAAAATCAATAATTTTTAAAAATTTACAAAAAAAAGATAAAAAATCGCAAAAAAACAATAAAAAATGAAAATTTTGTTAAAAAGATTAAAATTTCACATTTTGTCAACAAACGAGATGTGAAATATTTTTTCTTTCCATGTGCAATTGGAGTGCGCTGCCAGCAAAGCAACAAATTTGCACTTGCTGCAATTGATGAGCGGGGAGCAAAGCGGCTTCGTTGCGGAAAAAGCAAAACAAAATTTGTTTGCCAAAATATTCCATTTTTGCGTGGAATAATATATTTTTTTGCTGGAATTTGTGCTCTTTTTGCAACTTTTTGGGATTCTGGAAAAATTTCAGAGCCGGCCAAGGGCACAATCAGCGAAAAAGTTGGTGAAAGCCTTAACATAAAGCGTGAAAGCGTGACGCTGTCGGTGCTATTAGTTCTGGGACTAGGGCTTTCAATATTTTTGTTTGGACTAATTCCTTCAAGACTGTCATTTGTTTTTATTGGCATGAGCATGAATTTTGCGCTGAGAAATTTTTTGATTGCCCTGACAAAAGTTGCAATTTTTTTCGTTATTTTGCTTATTCTTCGCTTTATTCCAATGATGCAGGACTTATATCGCTTCAATGGGGCGTGCAATCAGGTGAGAATTCGTGGCGGCAGCAGTGTTGGAAAGGGCAAGTTTGAATATTTTGCTCCGCTTAATATTTTAAACATTGTTGTTTTTACTTTTGTTTTGGCAATTTTTGTGATAACATGTGTTGGTGTGAGCGGCGCTTGGTATATCAAAATTTTTGCCAACCTTGGCTTGTTTTTGCTTTGCGTGATGGCAAGTTATGAAATTTGCTTTTTGCTTGAAAAGAAAAATTGGCTTAGGTTTGTTGGCTGCATAACCGATTTTTTTGTGAGCGCAAAACCAAGCATAACTCATGATGAAATTGCAAGGGTTGCTTTGAACGAAGCAAAACTTGGCAGCGGAGAAAGCGTGGAAGATAAAAATATATCATACTCAAGTTTGCTTACTCAAATGCAAACTGAACTTGAAAAAGCTGGAAAATATGACAAAGCGGATGTTGAATGGATCATTGCAACCGTTATGGGTGTTTCAAGGGCAGAAGCAAAACTGATCAAAAGTTTTTCGCCAAAGCAAGAGCGTGAAATCATGAAGGCCACCATGCTTAGGGCGGCAGGAAAGCCTCTTTCAGCAATTTTTGGATTTGTTGAATTTTATGGCCTTAGATTTGACGTCAACAAAAAGGTTTTGTCACCACGAATGGAAACTGAAATATTGGTTGAGCAAGCGCTTGCACAAATTTCAAACAAAAAATTGGATGTTTTGGATCTTGGAACAGGAAGCGGGGCCATTGCAATTTCAATTGCAAAGTTTTCAAAGGCAAAAGTCACGGCGGTCGACATTTCAAAAGCCGCTCTTGGAGTTGCCAAAACAAATGCGGAAAAAAATGGCGTTAAAATTGAATTTGTGCAATCCGACCTTTTTAATGGGTTGAAAAATCGCAGAAAATTTGATATAATCATTTCAAATCCACCATACATTCGCTCTCTTGACATCAATGGGCTTGATGACGAAGTGAAAAATTTTGATCCGAGGCAAGCTTTGGATGGCGGCGATGACGGGCTTGATTTCTATAGAAGGATTGCCATCGATGGGCCAAAATATCTAAAAAAAGGCGGAACAATTTTTCTTGAAATTGGGCAGGGGCAGTTTAAGGACGTTGAAAAATTGTTGCTTGATGGCGGAGCAAGCAATGTGACAAGCAAAAAGGATTATGCAAAAATAACAAGGGTTGTGATAGCAAAATATGACAAACGCAAATGACATTTTGGAAAAAACAAAAAAAATAAGGCAACGCAGCGACTTTTTAACAAATCAGGTGGCTGATCCTTCTGTTATTGCCGACAACAAACAATACAGATTGCTTGCAAAGGAGCTTAATTCGCTTTCAGAAATCGTAGAAAAATCCAAAGCGCTTGAAAAGGCGATAAATGACAAAAACGAATGCGAAAAAGCCCGCGATGAAGAACATGACAGCGAAATGAAAGCCATGTTTGAAGAAGAGTGTGAAAGCCTTAATGGGCAAATTGAGTCGCTGTGCGAAGAAATCAAATTTTTGCTTTTGCCAAAGGATGAAAATGATGATGCCAACATTATTATGGAAATTCGTTCAGCTGCAGGCGGCGAAGAATCGGCATTGTTTGCAACGGAGCTTATGCGAATGTATTCCCATTATGCCGAAAATCACAGGTGGAAGATCGAAATTTCAGATTTAAATGAAACAGAGCTTGGCGGAGTTAAGGAAGCAACTTTTTTTGTCAAGGGCAAAGGGGCTTATGCAAGGCTTAAGTATGAAGCGGGCGTGCACAGGGTTCAACGCGTGCCAGAAACAGAGTCGCAGGGCAGAATTCACACTTCAACTGCAACAGTTGCAGTTCTTCCTGAAGTTGAAGATGTTGACTTTGAAATTTTGGACAGTGATTTAAGGGTTGATACATATCGCGCAAGTGGTGCGGGCGGTCAACACATCAACAAAACGGACAGTGCAATAAGGATAACTCACATTCCAACAGGAATTGTTGTGACTTGTCAAGATGAACGAAGCCAAATCAAAAACCGTGAAAAAGCAATGCGCATTTTGCAAAGCAAATTGTATGAGCTGTATCAAGGCGAAAAGGACAAAGAGCAAAAGGATTCCCGCAGAGCTCAAGTTGGAACAGGTGACAGAAGTGAACGCGTGCGAACATACAATTATCCTCAAGGGCGTGTCACCGATCACAGAGTCAATGTTTCATCGTTTGATTTGGAAGGTGTGCTAAATGGAGATATTGACATTTTTATTGATGCACTCATTTTGAAAGATCGAACTGAAAAACTTGAAATGGGCGAAGAATAAAACCGAGCAATTTTGCTCGGTTTTTTGCTGTTTAATTTTTGACAATAATGCGTTTTTGAAACTTTAAGATGTTTCAATTTGCTGGTTTGAAAAAAACATGTTTTTTCAAGTTTAAAAATTTTATTTTGCTTCAACTATCACTTTGATTTTTGCAGAAACTTCGGAATGAAGTTTGATTTCAATAACAAAAGTTCCAGCGGTTTTTATTGTTGGGCAGAGTATCTTTTTTTTGTCAATTTCAAAATTTAAATTTGCAAGTTTTTCAGCAATTTCTTTGTTTGTGATTGCTCCATAACTTTTGCCATTTTCGCCGCATTTAAGTTCAAGCGTCAAACTCACTTTGTCAAGTTTTTCTTTCAAAAGTTTTGCTTCTTGAAGCGCTTGTGCTTTGTGAAATTTGTCAGACGAATCCTTTTGTGCTTGCATTGACAAAGCCGCATTGTCGGCTGCTTTTGCCAATCCATTTTTTATCAAAAAGTTTTGTGCATATCCACCCGAAACTTCCTTGACTTCACCTTTTTTTCCGCAGCCGCGAACATCGGCAAGCAAAACAACTTTCATCTTTTTCTCCTTTTTAAAAATTTTACAATACAAAAGATTAAAAGTCAAACAAAATGGAAAAACTTTAGCTTAAAGGAGAAAAAATGGACATTCGCTGCAGAAAGCTTAAGTGCAAATATAACGACCACTTCACATGCAAGGCAAAAGGTATAACTGTGAAAGAAAACATAATTTGTTCAAGGTTTGAGCCTGACGAAACAAAACAGCAAATTGACACATCCAAAGATTTGTTTGAGCGCATTCCAAAATACAGTCCCCAGCGTGATTCCAAAACACTTGAAATCAACTGTGAAGCCAATTGTCTTCTCAATCATGATGGCAAATGTGTTGCAAATGGCATAACAGTCAATGATTATCGGGCAAAACCATACTGTTTGACATTTATAAAAAAGTGAAAACTGTTGCATTTAAGTGAAAAATATTGTATAATTAGGCCATGAATAAGGCGGTTGACACAAGGCAAGAAAAGCCAACCTATATTATTTATGAAAGTGGCGAGGTTTTGGATGATCCGGATTTTATTGATTTTTATCAGCTCCACCAATATGACGAGATTTTAAAAAACAAACTCCTTGGATCATTTAACAAAGACGGGAAATATGTCCTTTCTGAGGACATGCGAAAAATTTTGGTTGGCGTAAAAAAACTTATGGTCGAAGTTGGCGACAAAACTTTTTATGCCCAAAGTGAACTTAAAAACATAACTTTGCATTTCAAACTCAAATATTGGCCTGTTGCAGATCAAGGCTATGCAAGCTTGTATCTTGTTGAAAGGGTTGACGGAAATGAAATCGTGAGCTTTGTTGCTCAATATGCGGCAGTGTATTCATATGACTTTCCTTTTAAAGCAAAAAGGGTGTTCAACATTTTGGATTCGCTTGAAGACATTGACGATGAATTTTCAAATCAAATTGAAGAATATGTTTCCGATCTTGAACAAAAACAAGCTGAAAGGGACATGATCATTGAACTTCAGTCGGAAATTTTTGTAAACGACATGATGGATTTGCTTGAAAAGGGCGGGCCAATCAGCAAACATATTTTGGCAAGAATGCGAAAACTAAAAGAGCAAGAATCGGAAAAGGCGGACAAACGCCATGTATACACAAATCTTCGCCGTCAACTTTTGATTCTCATTATTGAGCAGGGCGGATTTAAGGCTCTTAAAAAAGAACTGCCAACGTTGTCAAAAACGATGCGTGAATTTTCAAAGCCTGTGAAAGAATTTGACACAATTTCAAAAAAACTTGAAGATATGCAAGCGCCGCCACCATCGCAAAACAAAAAAGCAAAATCAGCAAGTTCGTCAAAAAAATCGGCAAAATCAAAATCAAAAGCCGGCCCAATTTACAAATACAAGGCTGCAAGTGCAAAGTCGGGCAGCAAAAAGAAGGACGACAAAAAAACTATTGTCGTTCCAAAAAAGTTTGACACAAAAATAGATGAAAGTCCAAAGGCGGTGGAGCTCACAGAAACCAAACCACCTGAAAACCCAAAGCCACCTGAAAAAGTGGAAAAGGTTGACGAAACAAGTCCGGAAGACGAATGGAATGAAGATGGTGTTAATGCAACTTTGATAAATCCTGCTGTTGACGGCGCCAAGGAAGACCTTTCAAAGGACGAAAACGATGACGTGACGCTTGCCACTGAAAGCACAAACAATGTTGAAGACAACAAAAACATTGAACAACTGTCTTCTCCTTTGGTTGAAGAACAATTGGTTGATTTGCCACCGGAACCTCTTCAAAAGAAAGACATAATAAATCCATTAGCAACTCAATAAAGCCAAAAAAATACAAAAAAAAGAATGCTTGCCGCATTCTTTTTTAAAGCTTTATTTCAGCAGCAGATGACTTGTTTAATGGAACAATGTCACCTGGCAAAGCCATGATTGAATTTTCAAGGTCGTTATAAATCGCTCTTGCTTGAGCATTGGATGACATTTCATCTGGGAACACTGCAGGGCCTTTCAACAAGATTCTGTCGCCTGTTTGCACTGTTAATGCCCGAACAACCTTTGTTGCATCCAAATATCTTTTTTCATCGTGATTGTCATAATAATCATTCCAATTTAGTGTTGTTGGAATAAGTGAAAGAATTGAAAAGTCCTTGTAACCTTCACGGTTTTTGTCAAGTTCTTGCAAAAATGCTTTCACAAGTTTTTCATCTTTTTGCCATGGAGTTTGTCTGTTTGATGGATCGGTGTACCATGCTTTGTAGGTTTTGTAATCATCCTTCACTTTTTTTAAGTTTGCAGCAAGGTCAGGGTCGGTTCTTGCAATTTCTGCAATGCGAGAGTCAGTGTATTGTGAGTCGTATGAAATGATGGATGTTATTCCACGGAAAAGCAATCCTGACAAAAACTTGCGATTTCTCAATTTTTTTTCACTTGTTTGTGGCGTGTCGTCAAGTTGTGGCTCAAAAATTGATATATATGGTGTTGCGTTTGCCATAATTTTCTCCTTTGTTTGCCTTCATTATAACATAAAAATTTTGGTTTGTAAATACCCTTTGCATACTTTTTTATGTTAAGTTTAAACTATTTTTATGCAAAATAGCGTTGGAAAAGGGACAATTATGCTTGTTGCAAGCGGAATTATATGCAAACTGCTTGGAGCTTTTTTCCGTTTGCCGCTCACTTCAATCATTGGGGTTGAAGGGATTGGAGTTTTTCAAATGGTGATGAGCGTGTATTCTTTTGCCCTTATTCTCACAAGTGGCGGTGTCACAACTGCGCTTTCAAAATTTGTTTCTTCTGCAAGGGCGATGGGTGATTACGGCAAAATCAAAAAGCTTGTCAAAACATCACTTTTGTATTGCATAATTTTTGGAATTGCAGGTGGGCTTACACTGTTTTTGTTTTCAAAACAAATTGCGTTTTTGCAAAATGCGGCAAAGGGCGAAATATCATACAAGCTTATGATTTTTTTGATTCCTTTTGGCGGAGTGATTGCTGCCATGCGCGGAGTTTTTCAGGGATATGAAAACATGTTGCCAACAGCAATAAGTCAAATTCTTGAGCAAACATTCAAATTTGCGCTTGGACTGTTGTTTGCGTTCATTTTTGGCAAAAAAGGAATTGCCGCAGGGGTTTTTGGAGCATTTTTGGGTGTGAGCGTAAGCGAAGTTGTTGCAATTGTTTTTCTGTCAATATATATGCGCTTCAAAACAAAAATTTACGCTCAATCCGACAAAAACGTTTCAGCTTCATTTTTAAAAGCTGTTGTGCCGCTTTCGCTTGGAAGCTGCGTTTTGCCGCTTGTAAACATGGTTGACAGTTTTGTTGTTGTGCGCATGCTTATGAAAAGTGGGCTTACAAATGAATTTGCAACATCGCTGTTTGGATTGCAAACGGGTATTGTGAGTTCTCTTTTAAATTTTCCACTTATTTTTTCATCCGCACTGTCAATGGCAATTTTGCCGTCAATGTCATATATGGAAGCGTCCTTAAGCGATGAAAAAACCGAGCAAATTTCATCTGCCTTAAAAATTTTGTGGCTTAGCATTTTGCCGCTTGTGTTTGGAATTTGTGCCATTTGCAAGCCGCTTTATCAAATTGTTTATCCATCGCTTTCGCTGCAGCAAAATTCTGTTGCAGTCAAACTTACATATTTTGGCGGCGTTAGCACAATCATCACTGCACTTATGCAGTTTTTTGTCACCATTTTGCAATCAAAAGGAAAGTTTGTTTATTGCATGCTTTCGCACATTATTGGCGGCGGAGCGAAAATTTTGTGCGTTGTTTTTTTGTGCAAAATCCCCGAGATAAACATTTTTGGAGTTGTGTTTGGAAACATTGCACTAAGCAGCGTTATTTGCATTATGGCTCTTGTCAAAAACAAGCGAAAAATTTCAATTGATTTGTTTTCGGCGTTGCTTCCGCTTTTGTCTGCCACCGCTATGATGCTTGTGGTCATGCTATTGTTTTCAAAAACTGCATTTTCGCCAATTGTTGAAGTGATTTTGGGAATGCTTGCCGGCGCGGGCGTGTATGTTTTGTTCACTTTGCCACTTACAAGCGAAATTGTGAAAAAATATTTGTCACGCAAACAAATTGCAAAGGAAAAGCAAAATGCGGAATGAAATATGCTTTGAAACAAACAAAAAATTTGTTAAAATGAAAGCATGAAACTTGGAACAAAAAATTTTGATAACCCAATCATTCTTGCTCCAATGGCAGGGGTAAATGATGTTGGATTTCGCACTGTTTGCTCACAATGCGGAAGTGACGCTGCTTTTGGCGAAATGATTTCCGCTCAGGCGATGAAATATGACAACCAAAAAACAAAGGATATGGCAATAAGGGGCGATGAAGAAAAAATTGTTTTTGCTCAAATTTTTGGCAAAGACCCTTTTGTTATGGCCGAAGCAATCAAAAATCCAATCTTGCAAAAATTTGATGGAATTGACATAAACATGGGCTGTCCTGCTCCAAAAATTGTCAAAAATGGCGAAGGGTCGGCTCTTTTAAAGGATTTGCCGCTTGCTTACAAAATAATCAGTGAATGTGTTAAAGCGGCGGGCAAAAAGCAGGTGAGTGTGAAAGTTAGGCTTGGATTTGACAAACAAAACATCCGTGAAATTGTTAAAATGTGTGAAGAGGCGGGAGCAAGTTTTGTCACAGTTCACGGAAGAACGGCCTTGCAAGGATATGCCGGAAAAGCAGACTATGATCAAATTGCCTTGGCAAAATCATGCTGCACTATTCCAATAATTGGCAACGGCGATGTCAGGGACGAAGACTCATATCACAAAATGTTGCAAACTGGAGTTAATGGAGTTATGATTGCCAGGGCCGCAATCGGGCAGCCATGGATTTTTTCAACACTTAAAAACCTAAAGCAGCCAAACAAAATACAGCTCATTGAAAAGCATGTTGAAATTTTAAGAAAGTTTTATCCTGAAAAATGGCTTGTGCTGTATTTAAGAAAACATTTTTTGGGATATGCGGCAGGCTTAAAACTTGGCAGCGAAATAAAAAAAGAACTTGCAGTGCAAAAATCAATCGACCAAAGTTTAAAACTGATGAAAGACGCTTTCAATCATTTTGAAATATAAAACAAAAAGTGTAAAATGAAAATGGAGGAAACATGAAAAGAAGTATTCGTGATCTTGTAAACTTGGAAGGCAAACGAGTTTTTTTGCGCACTGATTTTAATTTGCCAATGAACAACGTTGGCAAAATAACTGACGCAACAAGGCTTGTAAATGAACTTCCAACCATAAGATATTTGGTTGAACGCGGAGCAAAAGTTATCATCTGCTCCCATCTTGGCAGGCCAAACGGCTTTGACTTCAGACTTTCACTTTGGCCAGTTGCTCTTATGCTTATGAAATACTTTCCAGGCAAGGTGCAATTTGCCCACAAAACAATTGGGCCAGAAGTGCAACAGCAAGTTGCAAGCATGTCAAATGGATCAATTTTGCTTTTGGAAAACATAAGATTTTTCAAAGAAGAAACCGCAAACGATCCAAAATTTGCAAAGGAGCTTGCAAGCCTTGCGGATATTTATGTTGACGATGCCTTTGGCGTTGTTCACAGAAAACACGCTTCAACTTATGGCGTTGCACGTTTGCTTCCAAACGCAATTGGATTTTTGATTGAAAACGAAGTAACGATAATTGAAAATGCCATAAAAACCCCGAAAAAGCCTTTTGTTGCAGTGTTTGGTGGCGGAAAAGTTAGCGACAAAATTGGAGCTCTTCTCAACATTTTGTCGCCAGCAGACGTTGTGCTTATTGGCGGAGCAATGGCGTATGCCTTTTTGATGGCGCAAGGTGTGTCTATCGGCAAAAGCTTGGTGGAAGTTGAAAGCGTGAAAATTGCAGCCCAAGTGCTTGAAAAAGCGCAGCAGATGGGCAAAAAAATTGTGCTTCCAGTTGATCACGTTGCTTATCGCGATGGCGACAAAAACGAAAGAGCTTTTGTTACAGACGATCTTGAAGACGACATGATTGGGGCAGACATTGGCCCAAAAACAATCAGGCTTTTTGAAAACGAACTTGAAAAAGCAAATCAAATCATTTGGAATGGTCCACTTGGAAAATATGAAGACCCAAAATTTCAAAAAGGAACATTTAAAATTGCAAAGTGCATTGCAAAAACATCTGCTTATTCAATTATTGGCGGCGGCGACAGCATAAGTGCGGTCAAACAAGCAAAATGTGAAAAACTTATCAATCACATTTCAACAGGCGGAGGCGTGACACTGAAACTTCTTGAAGGGGCATCGCTTCCAGGAATTGATATTATTCAGGAGAAGGTGATATGAAAAAATTGATTGTTGCAAATTTTAAGATGAATCAAAATTTGAATGAAGCAAAACAATATTTCACAAAGTTTGTTGCAAATTTCAAAGGTGAAAGGGCGAATGTTATTTTTTGCCCGCCATTTGTTTCGCTTTCACTTGCAAATTATTTTTTGCAAGGAACTCCAATAAAACTTGGCGCTCAAAATGTTAACGAAGAGGAAGCCGGAGCTTACACCGGCGAAATCAGTGCAAACATGCTCAAAAGCGTTGGAGCGGAATATGTGATAATTGGCCACAGCGAAAGAAGAAACAAATTTAAGGAATCTGACAAACTGATAAACAAAAAAATCAAAACATCTCTCAAAAACGGGCTTAAGTGCATTTTGTGCGTTGGCGAAAGTGCCATTGACAAAAATTCGGGCAAAACAAGCGAAATCATTCGCAAACAGCTTGAAGAAGATTTGAAAGGCCTGTATGAAAACGAACTTGAAAGTGTGATAATTGCCTATGAGCCAATATGGGCAATTGGAACAGGAAACAATGCTTCGGTGAAAGATGTTGAAATGGTGGCAAAAATAATAAGAAAAGTGATTTATGAAAACTTTTCTGAAAAAGCAAGCCGCGACATACAACTTTTGTATGGCGGAAGCTTGAATGAAAAAAATTATCAAGCATTGCTTGGTTCAAACGGAATTGACGGCGGACTTTTTGGCGGAGTTTCGCTTAAAGTTGACTCATTTTTAAATATTGCAAATTCTGTTAGGTGATTTAACTGGACAAAGAAAAGGAAAAAAGATATAATATGGCTGTGAATTCGCATTTAGCATTATATAGAAAATATCGTCCACAAACTTTCGATGAAGTTGTTGGGCAGGAACATATCACAAAAACCTTGGCAAATCAAATCTTGTCAGGCAAGATTTCGCACGCATATCTTTTTACTGGCTCACGTGGAACAGGCAAAACAAGCGTTGCAAAAATATTTGCAAAGGCTGTGAATTGTGAACATAGCTCCAACGGCTCTCCTTGTGGAGAATGCGACACTTGCAAACGACTTAAACAAGAAAACGACATAAATATTGTTGAAATTGATGCCGCTTCAAACAACAGGGTGGACGACATTCGTGAGCTAAGGGAAAAAGTGAAATTTGCTCCTGTTGGGGCAAAATACAAAGTTTACATCATTGACGAAGTGCACATGCTTTCGGACAGTGCGTTCAATGCTTTGTTAAAAACTTTGGAAGAGCCGCCTCAATATGTTATTTTCATTTTGGCAACGACCGAAGTTCACAAGCTTCCAGCCACAATTTTGTCAAGATGCTCACGATTTGATTTTAGGCTTGTTTCAATTGAAAATTTAAGCAAAATTCTTTCAAGCATATTTGAAAAGGAAGGAATTGAAGCTGAAAGCGAAGCAATCAAACTTATTGCAGCAAGCGGCGAAGGCAGCGTGAGAGACACCCTTTCAATTGCCGACAGCATAAACGCCTATGCAAACGGAAAGATAACAAAAAATGACGTGCTCAAAGTGCTTGGAACAACTAACCATGATCTATTGATTGATTTCTTTGGAAAAATCATTGACAAGGATTTGGGCGGAGTGTTTGAGCTTGTGAATCAAATTGATGAATCAGGAAAAAATTTGGCAATTTTTGCAAAGGATTGTGCAGAGCATGCTCGCAATTTGCTGATTTGCAAAACTTGTGAAAATCCAAATGCAATCTTAAACTTTCCGGAAGATGTGTTAAAAAAATACATTGCTCAATCGGAGCAAGCAACCGACAAACAACTTATCACTTTCATGCAAAATTTTGCGTCAAGTGAAACAGAGCTAAGATACGCCCTTTCATTGCGACTGCTCATTGAAAGCATCGCAATAAATTGCGTCAGCGGCGAAAACGTAAAAAAAAACTGACAATGCCTAATCAAACAAGCGGCAATGAAAAGGACATTTGGGGAAAAGTTGTGCTTTATCTCAAAGAAAACAGGCACATTGCTTTGCACATTGCATGTGGGGCGCTTACAGATGTCAAAATCGAAGGCGACAGCTTGGTGATTGAAACGCCTGACACAACCACGTTCACGCTTTTAACAGATGGAAAACGTGAAATTGAAAAAGCCTTGAGCTGGCAGGGAAAAGAGCTTAGGGTTGTGGTGAAAGAAAAAGCAAAGCAAGTGGGCAAATTTGATCAGGATGAAATCAAACTAACCAAAATTTTTGGAAACAAATTTAAAAAAGGTGAATAAAAGGAATAATAGATATGGGATACGGTGGATTTGGTGGCTTTGGCGGAGGAAATATGCAACAGCTTATGCGCCAAGCACAAAAAATGCAACAAGACATGCAAAGGGCACGGGCTGAGCTTGATGCCCGTGAATTTACAAGTTCAGTTGGCGGCGGAGCGGTTGAAATCAAAATGCTTGGCAACAGAACTTTGAAATCGCTTAAAATCAAACCTGAAGTGATTGATCCGGAAGATGTTGAAATGCTGGAAGACCTTGTGTCATCCGCGATAAACGACATATTGGCAAAAATCGATATTGCCGAAAAGGAAACAATTCCACAAATTCCGGGGATGTGAAATGGCAAAGTTTGATGAACCTATTGACAGACTTATTGAATATTTTCGCTCTCTTCCAGGTGTGGGCTATAAAACCGCACAGCGCTATGCTTATTCTATCATTGAAGGCAGCAAAGAAAGGGCGGAAAATTTTTCTGATGCAATAAAACAGGTCAAGGAAAAAATTGGGCTTTGCTCCAAGTGTGGGAACTACACGGATAAGCCTGTTTGTGACATTTGTCAAACAAGATCTGGGAAAGTGATTTGTGTGGTCAAAGAGCCAAAGGACATTTTGTCTATGGAAAAAATCAAATCATATGACGGAGTTTATCATGTTTTGTTTGGCTTGTTGAGCCCGCTTGAAGGCAAAGGGCCAAATGACATAAACATAAAAGGCCTTTTGCAAAGAATACAGGAGCTTGGCACTGAAGAAGTGATCATGGCAACCGATCCCGATGTTGAAGGCGATGCAACTGCAATGTATATTGCCAAACTCTTAAAGCCAATGGGAATCAAAGTCACACGCCTTGCACAAGGCATTGCAATGGGCAGCGATCTTGAATATGCGGACGAAGTGACTTTGTCAAAAGCCATGGAAGGGCGAAGAGAAATTTGATCCAAAAGCAGATTTTAGACAAGTTTTCAAATTTTTGAATCACCTACACACCTTAAAAATAAAGGCAAAAAAATATTTAAAAAATTTTTTAAAAAAGTATTTACATTTTCAAAAGTTTGTGATATGATAGGGCTATCAAAGGAGGACATGCTTATGCCATACGAAATATATACAAGAGTTCCTGGAGTTAGCGAAGTGCTTGCGCCTGATTCGGTTGAACTTACAAAAACAAAGGATGCAAACATTGAAGATCACGTTCACAAAAAGGTTGAAGACGTGGGGCTTCAAGTATAAATTTGACAAAAACGAGCATTTGGCTCGTTTTTTTGTGCAATTTTGTTTGCTAAAACACCTTTCTTTGTGATATTATAAAATGAACGGAGAAAAAAATGCAACAATTCATTTACCCAGCAATCTTTTATAATGACGAAGATGAAGTCAAAGTTTATTTCCCAGATTTGGACATTTCAACTTCTGGGGTGAACTACAGTGAAGCTTTTTTGTTTGCGAAAGACCTTTTGAGAGTGTATTTCCTTTATGTGCTTGCAAACAATTTGGATTTTGATTTTCCATCAAAAATTGAAGATGTGAAATGTGAAAAAGGACAAAAAACATTTTTTATTGATGCAATCATTTCGCCAAAAGACGTCAAAGAATTCAAAAAAACAGGAAAAACAAGATAATTCTCTTGACAAACAAACAATTATTATGTTAAAATACACTAACACTTCCAAATCGGGGTGTTAGTTTTTTGTTAGGAGAAAAAATCATGGCAGCACCAAAACGTAAAGATATCACTCTTGCTTGCACTGAGTGCCAAGAGAGAAACTATGCAACAAGCAAAAACAGTTCTGCAAATCCTGAAAGAATTGAAATCAAAAAATTCTGCCCAAGATGTGGAAAAAGAACTGTTCACAAAGAAACAAAATAACAAGCGGGGGTAAAAATGTCCAAGAAGAAAAACTTGCAGCAAGAAACTTTGATTTCTGAAGGCGAGAAGGCAAGCGAAACTGTCGTTGTTACTGATGAAAAGGTCTCAAAACCTGCAAAAGAAAAAAAAGCAGCAAAGGACGACAAATCTGCAAAAAATCAAAAGAACGCAAAAAAGAAGGACAAAAACAAAGAGTCCGCAGGCAAAAAAATTCGCAGAAAAACCCGAGAAACGGTCAGCGAACTTAAAAAAGTTACTTGGCCAGGATTTGGCGAAGTTTGCAAAAGGACAGGAATTGTGCTTTCCTTTGTTGTGATTTTTGCAGTTGTTCTGTTTGGACTTGACACACTACTTGGCTATTTGTTTGGCCTGTTGACATAAGGAGAGAAATATGAGCGAAAACAAAGAAGAACTTGAAAGCGAACTTTCATCACAAAATTCTGACGCGGCCACTGTTCAAGGAACAATTGGTGTGCATTCAGTTGGTGGGGAGCAAGTTCCTGATCAAAGCAAGGAAGCAAAATGGTATGCGCTTCACACATTTTCGGGATATGAAAATGTTGCAAAGGACAATTTGGAAACAGTTGTAACAAAATTTGGTCTTCAAAACAGAATCTTTGACATTATCATTCCAATGGAAAGCGTTGTTGAAGAAAAAAATGGCAAAAAGAAGCTTGTTGAGCGAAAAAGCATGCCATGTTACATTTTTGTGAAGATGATATATGGTGATGACCTTTGGCACAACGTGACAAGAACAAGGGGAATAACTGGTTTTGTTGGGCCAAACGGAAGGCCACTTGCCCTTACAGATGAAGAAGTAAGAAAAAACAAACTTGAAAAAATCAAGGTTGAAATCAAACTTCAAGCGGGCGACAAGGTTGAAGTTATCGATGGCCCACTTGAAGGCACAATTGGAACTGTTCAATCAGTTTCGCCGGACAGCGGCATTGCAACAGTTATTGTTGAAATGTTTGGCAGAGAAGCACCAGTTGAACTTGATTTCACTCAAATGCGAAAAATCGAAGTTTAAAAAGGTATTTGCAAGCGAAAGCTTGTTTTAATACAGAGCTTAATGCTCACAAATTGTGGGAGAGCGGGACTGCAATCGCTCTAAACAACCACACATAAGGAGGAAAAAATGGCAGTAAAAAAGATTGGAGCAGTTGTAAAATTGCAACTCCCAGCTGGTAAAGCCACACCT
>CANQRE010000006.1 GCA_947626175.1 uncultured Clostridia bacterium | reverse complement strand
ATCAATCATGAAGATTTATGCCAACAACGGCGGCGAAATTGCTTCCGCTCAAAAGTTTGACATAAACAAGGATGCTGACTATCAGCTCATGCAACAAAAAATTGAAAAAGTGCTTGCTTTGCACGGTCTTGCTCCAAGCGTTTTTCAAACTTCAACAATTGACATTGAACAACTTGATGTTTTGGAAGGACAAGCTGTGATTGTCAAATATCAAAACTTGGACGGGGCAAGTTCAAGTGAAATTGAAGTGATGAACAATCAAATCAGGGATGATCTCGTTGCCGAATTTGGATATCAAGGCATAAACAGCGAATTTGCGGTTGCTTCAAACGGAACAACAACTCCATCTGCAAGTGGGGAGCTACTTATGAACGCATTTATTGCAATGCTCGTTGCACTTGCTCTTATTTTGGTTTATGTTGCCATCAGATTTGAACTGACAAGCGGACTTGCAACCATTTTGGCTCTTTTCCATGACCTTTTGGTCACAACTTCGTTCATGCTTATTTTCCGCGTGACAATCAATGCGTCATTCATTGCCGCACTTGTCACAATTCTCGGTTATTCAATCAACAACACAATTGTTATCTTTGACCGAATTCGTGAAAACGGCCGCTCTGGAAAATATGACAATGCTCCAAACTCAGTGATTGCAAACAACTCCGTAAAGGAAACAATGACCCGAAGCATTTTCACAACGCTGACAACATTTGTGACAATTGCGCTTGTTGCAATCATTGGAGTTAGCGATATTCGTGATTTTGCAATTCCAATTGTTGTTGGAATTTTGGCTGGATTTTATAGCTCAGTGTTTCTCACTCCAGGCCTTTGGGCAATTGCTTACAAGCCAAGGAAACGCAAAAAAACTCCAAAAGTTCAAAAGAACGAGGACAAAGCAGTGGTTTAATACCGCTGCTTTTTTTGTTTGATTTTAAAACAAGTAACTAAAAAAAATTGATTATATTTCAAGTTATTTAAACATTTTACTTGCAATATTTTTTCAAATCTGCTAAAATCATTTTGTCATTGAGACAAATAGCACCTTAGACCTATTTTTCCAATCGTTGCTTTCGCTTTTGTGTCAAAGCGAAGGTTCTAGGAAAAGCACAAAAGGTTAAGGGAAGACAAAAAACGAAAGGAGGAAAAACAATGTCGGTTATTTCAATGAAACAACTTCTTGAAGCCGGTGTGCATTTTGGTCATCAAACACGCAAGTGGAATCCAAAAATGAAGCCATACATTTTCATGGCAAGAAATGACATTCATATTCTTAACCTTGAAAAAACAAGCGAACTTATTGATCAAGCATACACATTTGTTCGTGACACCGTTGCTGCAGGAAAAAGTGTTCTCTTTGTGGGAACAAAAAAACAGGCTCAGGAAGCCATAAAGGAAGAAGCTGAACGCTGCGGAATGTTCTATGTGAACTCTCGTTGGCTTGGCGGATGCCTTACAAACTTTAAAACCATCTTAAAACGTATCGAAAGGCTTAACAAACTCAATCAAATGGAAAAAGTTGGTGAGTTTGAACTTCTTCCAAAAAAGGAAGTTGCTGCACTCAAAGCTGAAAGGGACAAGCTTGAAAAAAATCTTGGCGGAATCAAAGATATGCGTGAAATGCCAGGTGTGATTTTTGTGGTTGACCCATCAAATGAGCATATTTGCGTAAAGGAAGCTGTGTCGCTTCACATTCCACTTGTTGGTCTTGTTGACACAAACTGTGACCCAACAGGAATAAATTATGTGATCCCAGGCAATGATGATGCCATAAGGTCAGTAAAGCTGATTGCTTCGGCAATTGCAGATGCAGTTATTGAAGCAAAGGAAGGCGTTTCCATGACACAAGAAACAGCCCCAGCAAGCGAAGAGGAAGCCGTAAATCTTGAAGAGGCAATGAAAGCCATCACTGTTGATGACGTAAAGCCTGAAGACAAGGAGAAAAAGGCTCCACGCAAAAAACCTGCAAAAAAGGTTGTGAGCGAAGAAAAAGCTCCAACAGCTGAGCCAAAAGCAAAGGCAAAAGCAAAAACTGAAACAAAAGGAGAATAAACAAAATGTTTACAGCAAAAGATGTTGCCGAACTTCGTGCAAGAACAAATGCCGGAATGATGGATTGCAAAAAAGCTCTCACTGAGTGTGATGGAAATTTTGAAAAAGCAACCGAGTGGCTCCGTGAAAAAGGAATTGCAGCTGCATCAAAAAAGCAGGGCAGAATTGCTTCGGAAGGTGTTGTTTCAGCATATATTCACATGGGCGGAAAAATTGGCGTGCTTGTTGAAGTGAACTGCGAAACTGACTTTGTTGCAAGAACTGAAGCTTTCAATCTTCTTGTAAAGGACATTGCAATGCAAATTGCAGCAGCAAATCCAAAATATGTTTCAAGGGATGAAGTTCCTGCTGATGTGCTTGAAAAGGAAAAATCAATTCTTCGCGCTCAAGCACTCAATGAAGGAAAACCTGAAAAAATCATTGAAAAAATGGTTGAAGGAAGAGTGGTAAAATTCTATCAAGATTTCTGCCTTCTTGACCAAGCATTTGTCAAGGACAGTTCAAAGTCAATTCAACAAGTGCTCAATGAAGCCACACTCACAACAGGCGAAAAAATTTCAGTTAGACGTTTTGTTCGTTATGAAATGGGTGAAGGCCTTGAAAAACGCCAAGACAATCTTGCTGAAGAAGTTGCAAAAATGTCTGGCAAAAATCAATAAAAAAATAAAAAAAATCGGCTTGAAGAAGTCGATTTTTTTATGTTTTGATATTGACAAAAGGCCGTAATAATTTTATAATAAACAGGTGAATATATCACTAAGGAGAAAACATGAAACAAAAACGCAAACAAGAAACTGAGCAGCAACAGCAAATTCGCCAATTGCAAAGGCAAAAACAAATGCTGGAAAGGCAAATCAAAAGCCTTAATTCTTTTGCCAGATATCTCGAAAATTGCAACCCAGAAATTATGTCAAAGTGGTTTAATGTTAGCACAGATTTTGGAAAACAAGTTTTAACTTCCAAAAATTTTTTAACTGTGAACATAGCTCTTGTTGATGATATAAAAAATTATATCGAAAAAATATATTCTGAAATATCATTGCAACAATTTGAAAAGGCAATAAAAATTGTTTCTTCACAAATTTCAGACAATCTGACAGACCTTGCAAACGGACAACAGCCAAAATCATATCCCGGCAAAATTGACACAAGCAATATGGACGCCAGTGAGATAAATGAGCTTTTACATCTAAAGGGATTGGAAAACATGCTTCTTGAAGACAAATTGCCCCTAACAATGATTAAAGATCTTTTGATCACAGCAAAAGATTGTGTAAAAAATGCCAAAATTGACATCGAACATCAAAAAGATCAACTTGAATCCGATCTCGAAACTTTGGTTCAAGCTGAAAAACAAAAACAACTTGAAAAATTTGAAGCTGCCGAGCGTGAACGCCAAGCATATTCTTTCAAATTCGCTTCAATGGATCACAGGGAAAAAGTCAATGCTTTAAATGAGCGTGTAAAACAGCTTAGGGAAGAAACCGATTCAAGAATTTTGACCGCAGTTATTTCTGTTTTTAACAAATATTATGAAAACTCAGTCAACGATGAAACATTTGATGTGATCAACAAAGTGCTTGACCTATGCGAACTTAAGGAAACAAAAAAGAGCGTTGACAACGTTAAAAGTGCCGTTATTGACAGCCTTGA
This sequence comes from uncultured Clostridia bacterium, assembly GCA_947626175.1. GTDB lineage: Bacteria > Bacillota > Clostridia > Christensenellales > UBA1242 > Caccovivens. Next base: position 23,527 of record CANQRE010000006.1, on the reverse strand, counting down.
CAAAGTTGCAATCATCGAAGAATTTTTAAGAGAAACATCTGTTATTGAGCAGGACATTCTCAGCCCAGTTGTTTACAAAACTTTGTGGGGAAACACAACAACAATTGACCAAGCAATTCAAAAACTTAGACAGCGTGAAATCACAAAAGAACAAATTTTGATGAGCAAAATTTTGAATGAAAACGAAGGCGTTCTTGTTCAAACAAAGCTCAAAAACAAAAACTTCACAAAAACCGCCGACAACATTGAGTCAATCATTTCAAGTCTTAAACAGCTTTTCCCAAATGAAGAAGAAATCACAATTTTGGATATGCTCAAAAATGCGGCAACAACTGTTTTGGAAATTGAAAGGGACGGAATTGACAAAACAATTGAATTTTTGACTTATATGTATGATGCTCAAGTGCTTGAAAGCCCTGAAATTCAAGGATTTATCAAAAACAACATCGATGAGTTCAAAAAATTTGGACTTGTTGAAAAAGACGGCAAATATGTTGTTTCATCAGCTGATCACAGCCTTGAAAACGCACTGTCACTTCATCTTGGCAAAATGCTTTTGGCAAGCAAGCCATCGCTGGTTATAAATTATGTCACATCGCGTGTTGACTCGTCATCGATAAAGCAAAGGATCATAAATCAATATGGCCGCGAAGCGTTTAACAAGTTTGCACTCATGCTTTTGGAAGAAGATGGATTTTTGCTATACACAAATCTTGACCAACTTGGTGAAAAAATGGCAATTCTTTCAGCTTCGGCTGCACAAATCAACGCTCCCGACAAATTTGTCAAAAAACTTGGCGACATTGAATATGTTCGCGGCGAAATGAATGCAAATCGATGTGTTTCAGCAAAAAATCAAAAGCTTTTTGGGGGATATAATCAAAACAATGTGTCTGCCAACTTGAAGATTTTGCTTGAAAACTATTCTCCAGCAACAGTCACAAAAATGCTTCAAACAAATCTTTCTGTGCTTCAACTCAATCCTGAGTTTTTGAAGGCTCTTTTCAGCGAAGTGTATGTTTCAACAAACGAAAAAACAAAGTTTGCAAAATCATATAATGCAATCATGTTCACAATTGCTGGAAAGTCATGGGGCGACACCGCAAAAAAATCATCCGAACGAAATGGCTATGCAAGACGCAGATCAATCGATGTGATTGAAGTGATAAAAAATCCGCCAGAATATGATGAAATCGATGTTGAAAAACTTTCAGAAGAAGAACTTGCAATGCTTGAAAATCTTAACACCCTTAAGCCAAAAGGTGGCGACTCGGTGGATGACGACAGCGTTGAAGTTGTTGATTATGACAGGGCAATTCAGCACATCAAAACACATCTTTTGCTTGGCAAAGCGTATGATATGGACTCGCTTGACAAAATGGCAAGGCTTCTTCCAAGGGAGCAAATGCTTGACTTATATTATCTCGCATTTCTTGCCGACCTTGACGAAGTGATAAACTTGGTTCCTGACGAAATTGAAGGGGAAAAGGATTATGAACATATTGGGCAGCTTATCATGCACGAAAAGCAATATGACATCTTTGAAAAAATCAAACTCTTCAGCCAGGAAATCCAAACAAGTCCAAAGCAGTTTGCTTTGGATCGCAAGGCAAAACTTGATGAATTTGTAAAAGAAAAATTGCAAAACTGTGACACTGAACTTGACAAAATTGGCAACATGACTCGAAAGGAATATATGTCTCAAAAAGATGAAATCGATGCAAAAGAGCAGCAACTTTTGCTTGAAAGGGAAGCATTTTCATTCTATCCTGCTTTGAGTGAAAAATCCGATCAGGCAGTTGAAAAAACAACAGATTATCTTGGCTATGTTGTCAAAGCCACAAACGACATTCTTTCTCACAAATGCGTTGAAGAGCATCGGCAAGCGCTCATCGATCAGTTTTCAGCAAGTCAATCTCAAATTTTAGGCACTTTGCCTGAAAACATTGACGCAAGTTCTCTTAAAAAGATTCTTGCCGAATGCGCAAAGCAAATTCAAAATGCACCGCTAAAAAGAACTGACCTAAACCCAGCAGTTGCCGATGAAGTGGCAGATTTCAATTTGCGAGCAGAAGAAGCGGCTGACTTTTTGACAAAATAAATTTTTTTGAGGTGAAAAAATGGTGGAAGGAGAAAATTTGCAGCAAACTTTTGATTTGAACGATTTTTCATTGGATGAGCTTTCAAATGAGCTTGGAGCATTAAAGCATCAAAATCCCTTGGTTCAAGCTTCTGAAGCTGAGGATAACAAAAAACTCATAAAAACTCTTGAATCAGTGAATATCATAAATAACGCTGAAGAAAAAAATTTGTTCACCCTTTTTCGCATAAGTTTTTATGCCAACAAAGTTTTGTCGCAATACACAAATGGCAGCGTTAAATTTGAAAACGCTTATGAGTCAAATCCAAAAAATCATGCAGCCTTTGTGACAATGCCAGCTTTTGAAAACATTTTCAACAAAGAGATGAACAAAATATGTGTTTTTGCAACTTCACTGATAAGGGGACTTATCAAATATCCAAACATAAAGTTTGATGAACGCATAAACATGACTCCTGTTTATATGAACAAGGAAAATCCAACTGATTTTGAAATTTTGCAAGCCTCAAACATCTTTTTAAACATGAGTTCATTCAATTTTGCTGCCCGAGATTTTGAAAAAAGGCGTGTTTTCTTGCAATCAAATCTTCTTCAAAAAATTGAAAATGACAAACAAATGCTTGAAAATCTTGAAGGGCAAAAGCAAGAAAACAGGGATTATTATGATTTTGCGCATGATTTTCTTGAAGGCGAAATTCAAAAAAATCAAAATTCGGCAAAACTTTTTGAAACTTCACCTATGCAGCAGTTTGCTTCTTCGCCTTCTCCAAAAGGAATAAATTTGCAATGACCATCATTGCAAATTTTTTTTCAATTCATTTGGAAAAAAAACAATATTCATGTATACTTGGCATATAAGGAGTAGATATGCAGCAAGACGTTATCGATGAAAAATTTTTGGAATATGAAGAAGAGCTTGAAAAAGCTTTAACTCATCAAACAAATGAATATCTTGTCATTCGTGCAGGCAGGGCAAATCCACATATTCTTGACAAGATTTCCATAGATTATTATGGAGTGCCAACACAAATCAAGCAAATGGCAAACATAACCGTTCAGGAAGCCCGCATTTTGTGCATAACAGTGTGGGATGCAAGTCAAGTTAAAAACGTTTCAAAAGCAATTGCAGCTTCCGACATTGGCATAACCCCATCGGATGATGGAAAGGTTATCCGCCTTGTTTTCCCTCAGCTTAATGAAGAAAGAAGGCGTGAAATTGTCAAGCAGATCAAAAAAATAAGCGAGGACACAAAAATTGCAATGCGTTCAGCCAGACGAGATATTATGGACGACCTAAAGGAAATGAAAAAAAATTCCGAAATAAGTGAAGATGAATTCTCTTCGCTTGAACAGGACGTTCAAAAACTTCTTGACAAATATTGCGACAAGGTTGACAAACTGTTTGAAACAAAGGAAAAAGAAATTCTGGAAATTTGATAGGAGTGAAAATTGGCTGAGCTAAAGCACATTGCCTTCATCATGGATGGCAATCGAAGATGGGCAAAAAAAAGGGGATTAAGCAGCAACGCTGGACATCGCGAAGGGGTGGAAGCACTCATTCGAACAATCAAAGCTTTGTGCGAAGTCAAAATTCCTTATGCAAGTTTTTTTGCTTTTTCAACTCAAAATTGGAGCCGAAGCAAGGATGAAATCAATTCGCTGATAAAACTTGCGGAAGAATATTTTGAAAAGAAAACAGATTTTTATGAAAAATATTCAATTTCGGTCAAATTTTTTGGAGATTTAAGCGTTTTTCCAAAAAAAACACAGCAAATATTAAAATCTGTTGAAGAAAAAACAAAAAACTTTTCCGCCTTAAAAATCGGCATTTGCCTAAATTATGGTGGAAGAGAAGATGTTGTTCAAGCAGTGAACAAACTGATAAAACAAGGAAAAACTTCTGTAAATGAAAATGACATATTGCAAAATTTGTATTCCGCCTCTTTTCCTGAGCCAGATTTTGTGGTTCGCACAAGCGGCGAAATGAGATTAAGCAATTTCATGTTGTTCCAAATGGCATATTCAGAACTTTATTTTCCAAAATGTTATTGGCCAAGTTTTGGCAAAAAACAACTTTTAAAAGCCATCAAAGTCTTTTCCAAAAGACATCGCAGATTTGGAGGAAACAAATGAAAGCGCGAATTTTAACATCAATTGGAATTGTGGTTTCAATCATTCTTATGCTCGTTTTAAAAATATATGTAAGCCCTTACTTTTTTGACGCATTCTTTGTGCTTGTAGGGGTGTTTGCAGCTTATGAAATGAGCAATCTTTTAACGCGTATGGGCAAATATAACAACCCTTATGTCATCATGTCGTTCCCAGTTTTGATGGGGTGCGCACTCATTTTGGGATTATATTTCAATCTTGGATTTGGATATTGTTTACTTTTGGCACTTGGGGTTATCATCCTTTTGTTTATGTTTACATTTTTGTTTCAACTTTGCTGCCAAAAAGCATCCAAAAATGAAATCAAAGTTCGCGGCTTAAAAAAATCTGTTGCAAATTTTTCAATTTTAAAAGCTTTGCACTCTCTTTATGGCATGCTGTATCCAACTTTTCTTTTTATGTTTGCAATTTTATTAAATCATATCGATGAAATTTCTCTTGAAAAAGTGGCAATATTTGATGGGGGACTGAGCACTGTCATAATTTTGTTCCTGTTTTTGATTCCAATGCTCACCGACACCTTTGCAATGCTTTGCGGAATGGTTTTTGGCGGGCCAAAACTTGCTCCAAAAACAAGTCCAAACAAAACAGTTTCTGGTGCAATTGGGGGAAGCGTGCTTTGCGTGCTGCTTAGCGGCTGCATATATTTGGTGCTTGGATCCATTGATTATTTTGCCGCAATATATGCAAATTTCCCTTTGTGGCAACTGCTTGTTTTGGTTGTGGCTGGCACAATTGTTGATCAATGCGGCGATTTGTTTGAAAGTTTCCTAAAGCGCAAAGCAGGTGTAAAGGATGCAGGAACAATATTGCCAGGGCATGGCGGAATGCTTGACAGAATTGATGCATACATTTTTGTTGCACCAATCTTGCTTGTTTGCATGTGCTTTATGCTGATTTAGGAGAACAATGAACGTTTTAATGGGGTTTCTATATGTTTTGCTTGCAATTGTTGTGCTTTTGTTCATGGTTTTGGTTCATGAGCTTGGACATTACATTGCCGGCAAAATCCTAAAGTTCAAAATTGAAGAGTTTTCAATAGGTTTTGGGAAAGCTCTTTTTTCTCACACAAGCAAAAAGGGTGAAAAGTTTTCAATTCGCATTTTTCCGCTTGGGGGATATTGCGCATTCAAGGGCGAAGGAGATGACGAAGAACATCCTGACAAAGAAGCCTACAATGCCCAAAAGCCTTGGAAAAGAATAATTGTGTTTTTGGCCGGCGTAACGATGAATTTTTTAACGGCTGTTGTTTTTTCGCTTATCCTTTTGTGCACTGTGGGATATGACATTAAAGTTGTCACAAACAATCAAATAACAGTAAACGGTCCAAACAATGAACAAATTTCATATACTTCCACTTTGCAAAATGGCGATGTTGTTTTGAGCGTTGACGGAACAAAGGTTGATTTTGCTTTTGGCGAGCAATTTGCCGACCTTGTTGCAAAACAGCAACAAAAGGCAAAACAATGGGTGGAAAATGGCGGAAACATTGATGATTTTTCAATAAAAATGGTCGTAAGACGAAATGGAAAGGATGAAGAAATCAGCGCCAAAATGTTTGAAGTGGTTGAGTACAAGGAAGATGGGCAAACGATTGCCAGTCAAAAATATCTTCTTGGCATAAATTATTCAAACTATGTGTTTTCGTTTGCTGAGGCACTTGGCAGATGTTGGGTGATGGCGTTTGGCCTTGCTTGGATTGTGCTTAAATCACTGTGGCTGCTTATAACCTTCCAACTTGATTTCAGCGCGATTGGCGGGCCGATTTCAACAATCACAACAATTGCTTCCTACAGCCAAATGAGTTTATTAAATCTTTTGATTTTGATTCCTGCAATCTCGGCAAATCTTGCTGTTTTCAATTTGTTGCCGATTCCGGCGATGGATAAGGGGAAAGCCAATCAAGCGCAGTTTGGAAAACAAAATTCACTTCATCGGCCTGTGCGTGCTGTTTGTTTTTGTGATAATAGTTGACATTTTGCACTTTGTCTTGTAAACTTTAGTTATGGACTATCTTTCAACCCAGCTTCAAATGTATCAAAACGGGAAATATGCTTTCCTAAGGCTTTATAATGTTTCGCTTGACAAAGATTTGGGCATTTGTGAGCTAACTTTTTTGTATCCTCAAAAATATGTTATAGATGAGCTTTCGCGCGCTGAAATACAACAATTTTGTGCCGAAAAACTTGAATTAACATCAAAAATAAAAGTAAAATTCAAAAAAAGTTTTTTGGACCCAAGGCTGCTTAAAAAATTTGTGCTTGACCATTTTGAAAACAACAACAAATCAATTTTTTCACAGATTTCAGATCAACAAATTGATGTTGTTGTCAAAGATGAAAATGTTGAAATCACAGTTCAATCCTCAAAGGAAATTGCACGGTCAATTGATGATCAAGCAACAAAAAGTGAACTTTTGAACGCCTTAAACAAGCAATTTATTGCAAATTTTGAAATAAAAACAGTTGAAAACAGTGCTTTTGCCATAAAGGATGAAATCCCGTTTGTTCCAATTGTTGCAAGGCAAGCAAAAGCTTCAAGATATGAGGTTACAATCATAAAAAAGCTTTTTGGCAAGGACATAAAGCCTTTTCCTGAGCAAATAAAAAACATAAAATCCGAAAAGCAAGCGGTGATCTTGTTTGGAAAAATTTCAAACGTTCAAAAAAAATCATTTGTTGCAAAAAAAGGAAAACAACAAGGGCAGGAAAAATTTTATTTCACCTTTTTGCTTTATGACGGCAAACAAATCGAGTGTGTTTATTTCTGCCCAAAATCCAATTTGTCAAAATGCAAAGCGCTGACGGATGGTCTAACATTTTTGTGCTTGGGCGACATAAAGGAAGGCTTGTCCGGGCGGCTTACATATTATGTTCATTCAATGACTTTTGCTCAAATGTTAAAAAAGCCAAATGAAGATGAACCGCAAAAACAAATTGAAAGTTTTGAGCATAAACAAGTTGCCCAAATTGAAGATTTTTCCGATCACGAACAAGAAAATTTGTTTTCAAAAAAAGTTTCTTACAAGGAGCCGATTTCAACAAGCAACATTGTTGTTTATGACCTTGAAACAACAGGCCTAAATCCTGAAGGCGATGAAATAATTGAAAGTGGAGCAATCAAAATTGAAAAAGGAGTGATAACAAAAAAGTTTTCAACTTTTGTCAAGCCAACAAATCCAATTCCACTTGAAGCAACAAGAAAAAACAACATAACAAATGACATGGTCAAAAATGCTCCAAAAATTGAGGACGCAATTGTGGACTTTTACAATTTTTGCGAAGGGTGCATAATTTCGGGCTACAACAACACTGAATTTGACAACAAGTTCATTCGAAAAGCCGCTCAAAAGGTGGGACTAAGCTTTGCAAATCAAAACATAGATGTGTTTTTGCTTGCAAGAATGAGCCATCTAAAATCAAAAAATCTCAAGCTCACATCTGTTGCTGCGGCGCTTGGAATAGACTTGAAAAACGCGCACAGAGCATATAATGATGCTTTTGCAACTGCAAAAGTGCTTTTAAAGCTGAATGAAATATAAAAAATGTCTGAAAATTCCTTGCAAAAATGTTTATAATATGATATATTAAAGTTGACTAGAAATTTTGGAAGTGGGCAGTGATGCCCACTTCATTTGTAGAAGGAGGCAAAATTGGCAAAAGTCAAAGAACTTTGCGAGCAAAATCTAAGGCCCGTGATTGAAAAACAGGGATATGAACTTTTGGAAGTAACATATCAAAAAGAAAATGGCGAAATGACGCTGCTCTTGACAATCGATTGTGAAAAAGGTGTCACAATTGATGATTGTGAAAAGGTGACAAAACTCATTGATCCAATTCTTGATGAGCTAAATCCAACTGATGACAAACCTTACATTTTGTCAGTTTCAAGTCCAGGGCTTGACCGACCAATCAAAACCGAACGCGACTTTTTGCGTAATCAGGGAAAGGAAGTTGAGCTAACACTTTTCAAAAAACTTGATGGCAAAAAGAAATTTGCTGGAATTTTGAAATCCTTTTCAAATGAAATGGTTGAACTTGAAATCAACGGACAAAGTCAAAAATTTTCAAAAAGCTTGATTGCGCACATTGTGCCGATTATAAAATTTTAAAGGAGAAAAACATGATTAACAAAGACTTTTTCCAAGCTCTTGATGACTTGGAAACCGAAAAGAAAATCAACAAGGAAAAATTTATTGAAGCGCTTGAATTTGCTCTTACATCGGCTTACAAAAAAATGTATGGCGAAGCCAAAAGTGCAAGCGTGAAACTTTCACCTGAAAAAAGCACGATCAGAATTTATTCTTACAAAACAGTTGTAAGTGAAGTGACTGATCCTGACAAAGAAATCTCTTTGGAAGAAGCAAAACTCATCAAAAAATCCTACAAACTTGGCGACCAAGTTGTCACTGAGGAATCAACCAAGGATTTTGGAAGAATTGCTGCACAAACTGCAAAGCAAGTTGTTATGCAGCGCCTAAAGGAAATGGAAAGGGAAATGGCTGCAAGCGAAATTTCCGAAAAGGAAGACGAGCTTTTGACAACAGTTGTTCGCCGTATTGACAATGGAACAGTGTATGTCCAAATCAGCGGCTCACATGTTGAAGGGATCATGCTTCCAAATGACCAAATCCCAGGCGAAAAATATGAAGTTGGACAAAGAATAAAGGTGTATGTAAAGCGAATCAAGGATTCCTTCCACGGCCCACAAGTTCAAGTTACCCGAAGCAACATTGGTTTTGTCAGAAAAGTGTTTGAACTTGAAATACCTGAAATTGCAAGCGGCGATGTCAAAATCAAAAACATTGCTCGTGATCCAGGAAGCCGATGCAAAGTGGCTGTATACACTGAAAAGCCAAACATCGACCCAATTGGAAGCTGCGTTGGAAATCATGGCATAAGAATCAACACAATCGTGTCTGAGCTTAATGGGGAAAAGGTTGACCTTATTCTTTATAGCGACGACCCACTTGAATATATTGCCCGCGCACTTTCTCCAGCAAAAGTTTTAAGCGTTGAAACAAATGAAAGCCTTTTGGCTTCAAGAGTTATTGTTCCTGACGACAAGCTTTCACTTGCAATTGGCAAAAGCGGACAAAATGTAAGGCTTGCCGCAAGGCTCACTGGCTGGAAGATTGAAGTAAAAAGCGAAAGCGCTTCTTCATCAGCTGCTCCTCAAACTGAGCCAAAGGAAGTTGAATATGAACTAACTGAGCTTGAAGACGATGGATCATTTGAATCATTTGATGACCTTGAAGAAGTTTCAGGAGATGAAGGAAATGAATAAAACCTATCCGCAAAGGATGTGCATTGTTTGTCATCAAATGTTTGAAAAGCGTGATCTTGTTCGAGTTGTCAAAAGCAATGATTCCACTTTTTGCGTTGACACCACAGGAAAAATGGGCGGAAGGGGTGCTTATGTTTGCAAAAACAGTGAGTGCCATCAAAAACTTAAAAAAACAAAAGCCTTAAACAAAGCCTTCAAATGTTTGGTGCCTAACGAAATTTATGAGGAGTTGGAAAAAAAGTGCAAAACTCAAAATTAGCAGCATATATTTCAATTGCTCTCAAAGCCGGATATGTGGTTCAGGGCAGCGATGCCCTAAGCGATTATGACAAAAAGTTATATCTTGTTTTGCTTGATTCAACTGCCCAAAAAAGTTCACAAAAAGTTTTTAAAAAACTCACTGAAAAAGGGGTTGAAGGATTGATTGTAAACGGGCTTGGAGAAATGAACGACAAAACATACAAAATCATTGGCATAAAAAACAAAGGAATAAGTGAAGAAATAAAAAAACAAATCAAAGGAGAATAAATTTGGCAAATCAAGGACTTAACAATCTCAAAACAATTCACAACTTGCAAAAAGAAGGGACAATCTTGGAGTCGCTTCGTTCTTTGCGTGCCTTAAAAAATCAGCTTGACGAATTTGCCGCACTTGCTCAAAATTTTAAAAAGATATCTGAGCAAAAGCCAGCAGTAAAACAAGAAAAAGTGGAAGAAAAACAAGTCGTAAGTCAGGAAATTGAAACAAAGGCCGAAGCAAAGCAAGCCACGCAGCCAACAAAGCCAGAACAGCAAAATTCATTCAAGCGTTTTGACTCCAACAAGCCAAATGGCAATTTCTCTCGTCAAAATGGTCAAGATTTCCGCAAAAGAGATGCCACAAAGCCTCAAAACGGCGCTCATCACAATTTTGATCAAAACAAAAAGCCAAATTTTGCAAACAAACAAGGGCAAAAAGGCACAAATTTTGTTTCGACCAAAGTCAACAATTTCCGCTCTTTTGCGCCAGAGCCTGAAATGATGTTTGTAAGTCCTGAACGAAACTTTGGCAACAAAAACAAATCTCCAAAAAAGAATTTGATTGAGGAAAAATCACGCCCAGCACAACGAAAGGGCATGGACAATCGAAAAAGCATAATCACAATGAGCGAAAACGGTTTTGAAGAAACCACAATGGGCTCAAGAAAGCTTTCGGGGAAAAACAAGAAAAAGCAAGAAACCGCCATAGCTCCAAAAGTTACGCACATTGTTTTGACAAACAACGAAATATCTGTCAAGGACCTTAGTGAAAAAACAGGAAAGCCTGTTGTTGAACTTGTTAAAAAATTGATGATCCTTGGCATTATGGCAACCATCAACTCATCAATAGATTTTGACACGGCTGAACTTGTGTGCAGCGAATTTGGCATCACATGTGAACTTAAGCCAAGCAAAACAATGGAAGAAAAACTTATTGATGAAAGAAAAGATGAGGATGAAAAACTTCTCAAAAAACGCCCACCAATTGTCACTGTTATGGGACACGTTGACCATGGAAAAACAAGCCTTTTGGATGCGTTCAGAAAGAGCAATGTTGTTTCAAGTGAAGCAGGCGGCATAACTCAAAAGATTGGGGCATATCAAATCACATTCAACAACGAAAAAATCACGTTTATAGACACTCCAGGCCACGCAGCGTTCACACAAATGCGTGCAAGAGGAGCCAAGGCCACAGACATTGCAATTTTGGTTGTTGCGGCCGATGATGGAATCATGCCACAAACGGTTGAAGCAATCAATCACATCAAAGCAGCAGGCGTTCCAATGATTGTTGCAATAAACAAAATTGACAAGCCTGAAGCAAATGTTGAAAAGGTCAAACAGCAACTCACTGAATATGACATTTTGCCTGAAGAATGGGGTGGAAACACAGTGATTGTTCCAATTTCGGCAAAAACTGGTCAAGGGCTTGATGAACTTAAGAGCATGATTTTGCTTGTAAGCGAAATGGAAGAACTCAAAGCAAATCCAAACAGAGCAGCAACTGGTGTTATATTGGAAGCTGAGCTTGACAAAAATCGCGGGCCAGTGGCAACTGTGCTTGTTCAAAATGGAACATTAAAGGTTGGCGACAGCTTTTTGGCAGGGCTAACATATGGAAAGGTGAAGGCAATGTTTGATGAACACGGAAAAAGCGTTAAACAAGCCCTTCCATCAACTCCAATTTCAGTTTTGGGATTTTATGAAGTCCCTTCGTCAGGCGATGAATTTTATGTTGTGAGCGAAAGCATGTCAAAACAGGTTATTCAAGAGCGTATTGACAAAATCAAAAAGGAAAAAGCTCTCAAAACCTCGGGAGTAAGCCTTGACAGCTTTATGAGCAAAGTGCATGAAGGAACACTGAAAAACCTTAACATCATCATAAAGGCGGACACACAAGGCTCAGTTGAAGCGCTATGCGCAACAATAGGCCCAATTTCAAATGAAGAAGCCAAAGTCAACATTGTTCATTCTGCTCCAGGTCCTGTGACAGAAAGTGATGTTGAACTTGCTCAAACAACAAAATCAATCATAATTTCATTCAATCTAAAAGCTTCAGGCAAGGCAAAAATTCTTGCTGACAGAGAAAAGGTTGAAATCAAGGAATACAAAATCATATATGAAGTTGTTGACGACATAACAAGGGTTATAAATGGACTAAAGTCAATCAAATATGAACAAGTTTTGATTGGCTCGGCAGAAATCAGGGTTGTGTTCAAACTTTCAACCGCCGGCAAAGTTGCAGGATGTATGGTGAAAGATGGCAAAGTAACTCGCGGTTGCATTGCAAAAGTTATGCGCTCAGGCGAAGAAATTGGCTCAACAACAGTTGAAAGCTTGAAAATTTTAAAAGATGAAAAATCCGATGTTGCAAAAGGATATGAATGCGGCATAAAACTCAAAGATAATTTGGACTTCAAGGAAAACGACACAATTGATTTTTATGTAAATGTTGCAGTGGATCGGGGGTAAAAGATGTCAAACAGAACAGAGCGAGCTTCTTCAACACTTCAAAAAGCATTGCAAGAAATAATATCAAATCAAATGAATGACCCACGAATAAATTCCTTTGTTGGGGTTAGCGAAGTCAAGGTCACGCCAGATTTCAGGTTTGCAAAGGTGAAAATTGCAATAACTGACGGAAGTTATGAAAAAGCACCTGAAGTGATCAGGGTGCTTAAAAAATCGGAAGGCTACATCAAAAACACGCTTGCAAAAATGATTGACATGCCGTTTGTTCCAAAACTTGACTTTGTTTTTGACAAAAACATGCAAAACGCCATACGAATTGAACAAATATTAAAGGGCTTGGATATTCCAAAAAAAGAAGGTGATGAAGATGAATCTGACGAATAAACTTCAAAAGGTGATTGAGCGAATTCATGAAGCAAAAACAATTGCAATTTTTGCTCACACAAATTATGACCACGATTGTTTGGGAAGCATGTATGCACTCGGTCATTTTTTAAAGCGTTTGAACAAACAAGTTGAAATGTTTGTTGATGGCGAGCTTAGCGAAATAGACGCCAGATTTTATGACAAATCGCTTTTATCAACAACTCCAAAGGAATATGACCTTTTGATAAGCGTTGATTGCGCGGATGCAAATAGGCTTGGCAAGTATGCGGCATATTTCAAAGACCACTCAAACACAGTTAGGCTTGATCATCACAAAGGCATAAATTATGACACTGCCTTTGAGCTTACATATGGCTCATACAGTTCTTGCTGCGAAGTTATCATGGAATTTATCGAAATCATGGGCAAAAAGGTTATGGCGGCGGAAGCAAACTATTTGTATAGCGGGCTTATTTCCGACACAAACAACTTCACAAACTCAAATGTGACAAGCCAAACCTTTAAAAACGCCGTAAAACTTATTGAAAGCGGGGCAGACAATGCCGAAGTTGCTGAGCAAACAACGCGAACAATTTCGTATGGTGCAAAAATGGCTGAATGCAAAATGTTTGAAAGAACGCAAATTTTTGATAAGGATGTTTGCATTTCATATTTGTCACTTCGTGATTTCAAAAACGCAGGAATTTCTTTAAATGAATTTCCGGGCTACGCAAGCAAACTTTTGGAAATTGATCCAATCAACATCGCATGCCTTATCAAACAAAAATCTGCAAATGTGTTTTGTGTTTCCCTTAGGGCAAAAATAGGGCATGACGTTCGCAAAATTGCCGAAAAGATTGGTGGCGGCGGTCATCCACAAGCTGCCGGAGCAATGATTGAAGGCAATGAAAAAACAATAGTCGAAAAAATTGCCCAGCTCATAAAGGAAAACAGATGAATGCAATAGTGTTGGTGTCAAAGCCAAGGCACATTTCGTCATTCAGCGTTGTAAACATTGTAAAAAAGGCTTTTGGCGCAAAAAAAGCAGGCCATCTTGGAACACTTGATGTTGAAGCGGAGGGGCTGCTTGTGGTGGCTCTTGATTCATGCACAAAGCTTTTTGACTATTTCCTTGGCAAGGACAAAACATATCAAACAACATTTGTTTTTGGCGAGGAAACCGACACATTTGATCTTGAAAGCAAAATAACAAATCGAAACGACAAAGTTATAACAAAACAAGATGTTGAAAGGGTTATCCCGCAGCTTGTTGGCAAACAAATGCAAGTTCCGCCTGTCTTCAGTGCAAAAAAAATTGGTGGACAAAAAGCCTATGACCTTGCAAGGAAGGGAAAGGACGTAAACTTGCTGCCAAAACAAGTGAACATAAAAAGCATAAAGCTTTTAAAAAATGACAAGCAAAACACTTTCACCTTTGAAGTTGACTGTTCCTCAGGAACATATATCCGCGCGCTGTGTCGTGACATGGCAGCCAAACTTTCAACATGTGCTGTGTGTTATGACATAAAACGCACAAGATGTGGTGGTTTTATGTTGAAAGATGCCTTCACGCTTGAGCAAATCAAAGCTGGAAAGGCACAGCCAATTTTGCCGGAAAAACTTTTCACATATCCAAAAACAGCAATAGATGAGCTATGCCAAACAAAGCTCTTAAATGGTCAAAGCCTTCCTGTCAAGCTTGCTGATGGAACTTACAGAGTTTTTGGAACAAGCTTTTTGGGGATAGGCGAAAGCAAAAATGGCGTCTTAAAACTAATATTAAGGCTTGTGTAAGGAGAAAAATGCAAACACTTTTCGGTCCTTCTGGAAACTGCGAATCCTTTTTTGCAGAAGGGCACAAAGCAACAATTGAAAGTGGAAAATGGACAAAGGAAAAGGGACTTGACGCCTTTGAATATTCCTTTGGACGGGGATATATCATGCCAACTTCAACTGCTCAAGCAATTGGAAAGGAATTTGAAAAAAATGGCATCAAACTTTCAATCCATGCGCCATATTTTATCAACTTTGCTTCGCCAGATGAAACTCTTTTTGGAAAATCATGTGGCTACATTGTCACTGGCATAAAATTTTTGCGTGCTTTTGGAGCAGACAGGCTTGTTTTTCATCCAGCTTCAACAGGCAAAGCTGAAAGAAAGCAGGCTTTTCTTTTGGCAAAGGAAAGAATTTCGGCTCTTGTGAATTCTCTTGATGAGCAAGGCCTTTTGGAAGGAATTTATTTATGCCCTGAAACAATGGGCAAACAAATGCAAATTGGAACTGTTGACGAAGTGCTTGAAATTTGCAAAACAAATCCGCATCTCATTCCAACTTTTGATTTTGGGCATATCAATGCACTTATGCACGGCGCACTTAAAACAAAAGATGATTTCAAAAAAATATTGTCAAAGTCAATTGAGCAAATTGGTTATGACAAAACAAACATTTGCCATATTCATTTTTCAAAAATTCAATATGGCGAAAAGGGCGAAATCCGTCATCTTAATTTTGATGACAACATATATGGCCCTGAATTTGAGCCGCTTGCCGAGGCGATTGTTGAGCTTAAGTTGCACCCGCGAATTTTGTCAGAATCAGCTGGAAAGCAAACTGAAGATGCAATTGAAATGAAAAAAACATATTTTTCAGTTCTCAAGGCAAATAAAACAAATAATGGTTGACAAACCCGCATAAAGAATGTAAAATAAAAAAGAAATTTTTATAGGAGAAAAAACATGGTATCAGCAGGAGAATTTAGAAAAGGCACAACTTTTGAAATGGACGGAGCGGTTTACACAGTTATTGACTTTTTGCATGTAAAGCCAGGAAAAGGCTCTCCATTTGTGCGCGCAAAAATCAAAAACGTTATGACCGGGCAAGTGAAGGAGCTTACATTCAACCCATCCGACAAATTCCAAGCAGCTGTGATTGAAAAAAAGGAAATGACCTATCTTTACAACGATGGCGATTTGTATTATTTCATGGACACTGAAACATATGAGCAAATTCCGCTCAACCGTGATGCTGTTGCGGACGCACTCAATTTTATGGTTGAAAACATGAACGCAACAATGTATATATACAAAGGCGTTCCATTTGCTGTTTATCCTCCAACATTTGTTGAACTTGAAATTGTTGATTGCGAGCCAGGAATTCAGGGCGACACAACAAAAGCCGCAACAAAGCCTGCAAAGCTTGAAACGGGATATGTTTTGAACGTTCCACTTTTCATCAATCAAGGCGAAAAAATTCGAATTGACACTCGTGATGGATCATATATGTCCAGAGCATAAGTTTGAAAAGATTTCAAAATTTGAAAAATTGAAGGCAAAATTCGCCTTCTTTTTTTATGTCAAAATTTGCACTTTTTCGCAATATTTTTGTTTTTCCACGCTCATATATTTCCATAGGGGGAGTTATGCTGGAAAAGATTTTGCCGGACAAAATTTTTTTGCCATTGTCACGAAAAGTTGGCTTTGGCGCGCTCAATGAAATCCGCATGCGGGCGGACAAGCCAATTCTTTTGTCAGTTCAAGGTCAAAAGTTTTTCCTTTCGGAAGAAGGCAAAACTCGCTCTTTGTCGTCAGCAATATATGCAAATGCTTCAATGATTGAAGAAATTGTGTTTAGGGCAAGCGAATGCTCAATATATTCCGTCAGCGAGCAAATCAAAAAAGGCTTTATTGCAACGCCAAATGGCATAAGAATTGGCATTGGTGGAAATGTGGTGGAAGAAGGCGGAGCCGTCAAAACAATGACGGGGTTTTCATCCATAAACATCCGCATCCCACATGAAATCAAAAATTGCTGTTTGAAGGCATATTCATCAATCGTTGGAAGTTTTTCCATTCACAACACATTGGTCATTTCGCCGCCGGGAGGGGGGAAAACAACTTTTTTGCGTGACCTTGTGTTTCAACTTTCGGACAGAAATTTGGCATACAATGTGCTGGTGCTTGACGAAAGGGGCGAACTTAACATTGGAAAAAGTTTGGGATTATATAGCGATGTGATAAGTTTTGCATCAAAAAAAATAGGCTTTGAAAATGGCATTCGCTCACTTGCGCCAAACATTATTGTGACCGATGAACTAAGTGAATGGGAAGATATGGAAGCCGTCAAGTTTGCGTCAAATTGCGGGGTTAAGATCATCGCTTCCACTCATTGCGACTCAATTGAAAATTTTCAAAAAAAATTTGCTTTCAAAGAAATTATTGATGAAAAAATCTTTTCAAGATATGTTGTGCTTTCAATGCGTGAAGGGCCGGGAACACTTGAAGGAATTTGGGACGAAAACTTTAATCGAATTATGAGGTGGTGATATGAAATGGATTGTTTTGGCTGTTATGTTTTGCCTTAGCGTTATGGTTGGAATCATGTTTTCAGCAAAATACAAAAAACGCGAACTTTTTTACAGCGCTTTGATCATGTTTGCCCAAAAACTTGATGTTGAAATAAGTTTTTCGCGTGAAAGGCTTAAAAATCTTATAAACAACATGGACGAAAAAACAAAAAAGAATTTGTTTGGCTTAGACAAAAACTTTCTAACATATCTGGATGGAAAGGAAGAGTTAAGCATGGAAAAGCTTTTCAAAAATTGTCCGGTTTTGAAAAATGATGAAAAAGAAACTGTTTTTTTGTTTTTCAAAAGTTTGGGCAGAAGTGATGCTCTTGGCCAAAGCAAAGAAATTCAAAATTTCATAAAGCGTTTTGATGAAAATCTTTCAAAATGTGCATCCGAAAACAAAAAGTATGGCTCGTTATGTTTCAAGCTTGGCATTATTGTTGGGCTGTTTATGATTGTTGTTTTCATTTAGGGGGCAGTTATGGGGGTTGAAATAATTTTCAAAATTGCAGCCATTGGACTTTTGACGGCAGTGGTTTCGCAAGTTCTCAAACAAACTGGAAAGGAAGAAATTGGCACCTTTGCAACTTTGGCGGGACTTATTATTGTGATCGTCATGGTCATGTCGCTGATTGGAGATCTGTTTGGATCAATAAAAACAATGTTTGATTTTGGCTAAAAGGAAAAAAAGAGTGGAAATCATTTTCAAAATCATTGGAGTTGGTCTTGTCACGTGCATTGCTGCGATGATGTTAAAGCCTGTTCGCAGTGATTTTGCTATGCTTGTCACAGTTGTGGGCGGAGTGATAATTTTGGTGATGATTTTGTCGCAGCTTTCTTCTGCAATAAACATGATCAAGCTCGTGGCTTCAAAAACAGGGGTAAATTCATCACTTCTTTCAATCATTTTCAAAATTATTGGAATTGGCTATTTGACCGAATTTTCCGCAAGCATGTGTGCTGATGCCGGAAGTGCAGGGCTGGGGGACAAAGTCCTGCTCGGCGGAAAAATTGTTATTCTTGTGATGAGCCTTCCAATTGTGACAAACATTTTGTCAATTGTCATGGAGCTGTTGCCAACATGAAAAAAGCGATTTTTTTCATGCTGTTTTTTGTTGTTTTGTTGTCCCCAGTTGTGGCAAATGTTTGTTCTTCTTCGCAAGTGGTTGTCTATGCTGAAAACTCGCTTGAGCAAGAGCTTGAGGATGCCGTTAGCGATGGGCTTGACAATTTGGACATAAACAAACTTGAAGAGGCGCTGAACAATTCCAAGGGCGCAAGTGATCTGTTTGGCGGACAAAGTTTTTTGGACAAGCTTAAGTCAATCATAAGCGGTGATTTTGCAAACGATTCGTCATCTGTTTGGCAAGCACTTTTAAAACTTGTGTTTGACAACATTTTGTCATTTTTGCCAATCATTGCAACTGTTATTGCCGTGTCGATATTGGGTGGCATGGTGCAATCGCTAAAGCCAAATCTAAATGGCAAATCGATTGGCTCGGTCATTCACTTTGTCACCTATGGGGTTGTGGTGATTTTGCTGTTCACAATCATCACTCACATGATTTCGCTCACAACAAGCACAATAAACAGCATAAAGCAGCAAATGGACGGCGTTTTTCCAATCTTGATCACAATGCTTACGGCGATGAATGGAAGCGTTTCCGTCAGCGTTTATCAGCCTGCAATGGCACTTCTTGCAAACTTTATCATCAACATTTTTAGCCTGTTTTTGATGCCGCTGTTTTTGATTTCAACAATTTTGTCGCTTGTAAGCAATCTTTCAAACAATGTCAAGCTTGACAAGTTTATTTCATTTATCGGGTCGCTGTTTAAGTGGGTGATCGGAATTGTTTTCACAATTTTTATTGGCTTTGCATCAATTCAAGGCATAACTGCTGGAACAGTTGATGGCTTGTCAATCAAAACGGCAAAGTTTGCCATAAAAAGCTATATCCCGCTTGTTGGCTCATATATTTCCGATGGATTATATATCGTTTTGGCGTCATCTTCGCTTATCAAAAATGCAGTTGGAGCATGCGGACTTATATTGCTGTTTGGAAGTGTGCTTTCGCCAATTATCGAGCTTGTCATTTTCATGCTTTCGCTCAAACTTATGGCAGGAATAATCGAGCCGCTCGGCGATGGAAAAATTGCAACATTTGTAAGCACGCTTTCAAAAAATATGACCATGCTCATTTCGATGATTGTTGCAGTGTCGTTTATGTATGTCACACTCACTGGGCTTGTGATGTGCAGTGCAAACATAATATAGGGGGCAAAAGTGTTTGGCGTTCTTTCATCTTGGATCCTTTCAATTGCGGGAGTGGTCAGTTTGTCGGTTGTAGTGGAGCTTATGCTTCCTGAAGGGAGCTTGAACAAATATATCCGCTCTGTTTTTTCATTTTTGGTGGTGCTTGTCATCATTTCGCCGTTGCCAAAGCTTGTTAATAAGCAAGTTTCCTTTCAAGATTTCAGCATTTCCCAAACTTATGATGCCCAGCAAGATTATATAAATCAAAACAACATTTCGCTTGCCGTGGCGCTTCAAAATGACATTTCATCAGTGATTGAAAGCAAAGGATATCAAAAAGTTGTGGTCAGCGTTTCATATCAAAAAAACTCGCCCGAATTCAAAATCAAAGCGATTTATGTCGAACTTAAAAATTTAGTCATAACAAGCCAGGCTGAACATAAAAATATTGTAGACATCAAAAGCGAAATCCTTGAACTTGTCACAAAAACAGCAAATGTCAAAAAGGAGGTGGTGAATTTTGTTGGATAAATTTGCTTCTTGGTTTGCAAAATTCAAATCAAGTCGCAAAGCACAAATAGGACTGGCCATCCTTGTGGCTGTGATTGCAATTTTTTTGTGTTACATTTTTCTTAAGTCGGACAAGCAACAAAATGAGCAATCGTCTTCAGTTTCATCCCAGCTTTCTGATTCGGAGCAATATGCCTTGGCGCTTGAGAGCCGCTTAAAAACAATTCTTTCAAAAGTCAAAGGCGTTGGAAATGTGGATGTTTTGGTAACTTTGGGAAGTGGATATGAATATGTTTATGCCACTGAGCAAACAATCAAGGAAACTTCATCCGGACAAGTTGTAACAACTGAAATCGTGCTTGTTTCAGGTGAGCCGGTGATAGAAAAGAAAATCTATCCTTCCATTCAAGGCGTGCTTGTTTCAGCAAGCGGAGCAAATGATGTGGGGGTGAAATTAAATCTCATTTCCGCAATTCAAACGGTTATTGACATTCCAAATGAAAACATAACAATTATGCAAGCAAATTAAAAGGAGTAAAAAATGAAAAAACGAACAAAAATAATCATTTTGGCAGTGATGGTGGATAGAGAAGACCGCCGCGATCAAGAACTTTTGTATTATCAAGCAATCGCCGAAAGTTCATCGTCAACTCAAGAAGCAATTGATATGGCAAATGCCGCGCGAATTGCTCTTATCAAACAAATGGACACCGAACTTCTTGTCGAAGGGGTGATCAAAGGGCTTGGATTTAGTGATTGTGTCATAACAATGGCATCATCAAATGTCAACGTTTTGGTTGAAGCAAAAGTGCTAACAGAAGATGAAGTTGTCAAAATTGTTTCAGTAATTCAAGAAGAACTTGGAACCGAACTTAAAAATATTAAAGTAATTCCTGTTGAATGATTGGACAAAAAACAAAAAATCTGCTATAGTTAATGAAGGAGTAATTTATGGCAGACTCAAAACTTTATAGCCAAGATGGCAAAATAACTTGTGACAAAGGAATTTTGTATTCAATAGTAAGCCTTGCAACAAAAGAAATAAAGGGCGTTGCAAGGCTTTCTAATTCAAATCTCGCATGGTATAAACGCATGTTTTCACGTGGTGATTATGAAGGCGTTAAAATTCGCTTTGAGCAAAATGGAACAATCAAAGTGGATGTGTATGTTGACGTGTATATTGGTGAGGACGCTTCCGACCTTGCGTTCAGAGTGCAGGAAAACATCAAAAACAATCTTTCCGGCATGGTTGAAATGAAAGCATCCAACATTTCCGTTCATATCATGGACGTGATTTGTGATCCAATCGAAAGCGGAGTTTGATCATGAGAAGAGACTCACGCGTGCTTGCTTTTTCACTTGTTTTTGAAAGGCAGTTTAATTCAAATCCTGTTGATGACGAGCTTTGGGACAATCTAAAGGAATCTGAGCGTGACTATGCCAAACAAATTTTTTTGGCATGGCAACAAAACAAGGATGAAATTGAAAATGAAATCAAAAACTTGGTGGTGGGATATGAGTTTTCAAGGCTACATAAAGTTGAACTTAGCCTGATCATGATTGCCATTGCTGAAATAAAATATCTCAAAACTCCACCTGCGGTCGTGATCAATGAAGCGGTGGAAATTGCAAAAATATATTCTTCTTTGGATGGGGCAAAATTTTTGAATGGTGTTTTGTCCGCATATTTAAAAAAAGGAACAACAAATGCTTGACACACTTTCTGTGACGCAATACAGCACTTACATCAAACAAATTTTTGATGCGGAAGAACTTCTCCACAACATAAAAATTGTTGGGGAAGTTTTTGGTTTGTCAAAATCACGCGGAGTGGCTTATTTTTCGCTTAAAGATGAAAACTGCATGATTTCATGCGTTTGCTTTAACATTTTGCAAGCAAATGAACTTAATGACGGCGAAAAGGTTGTTGTTTGCGGCTCGCCGAATTATTATCTAAAAGGCGGCAGGCTTTCATTCAACGTTCAAAGCTTTGAAAAGGCCGGAAAGGGCGATTTGCAAGCGCAATTTTTGGCAATGAAAGCAAAACTTGAAAAACAAGGCCTTTTTGATCAATCTCGAAAAAAGCCAATGCCAAAAAAAATTGAAACAATCGCCGTTATCACTTCAAAGGACGGCGCTGTGATCCACGACATTCAAAATGTGGCGCAAAGGCGAGATGAAAGCATAAATATCGCTCTTTTCCCAGTCAAAGTTCAAGGAAAAGGTGCGGAAAACGAAATTGCATCTGCAATCAAAAAACTTTCATCTTTTGACCAAGTTGATGTCATCGTTGTGGCAAGAGGCGGAGGAAGTGAAGAGGACCTTGCCGCGTATAACACCGAAGTTGTGGCTTTGGCGGCAGCGGAATGTGAAAAGTTTTTGGTCAGCGCTGTTGGCCATGAAACAGATTTCACCATCATAGACTTTGTTGCTGACCTTCGCGCTCCAACTCCGTCTGCGGCGGCAGAACTTCTCACCAAAAACAAATCGGAGCAAAAAAACGCCTTTTCAAGGCTTGCAAAAGCGTTTGAAAGCGAATTTAAGCGCTTTTATGAAAAAAAGAGTTTTGCACTTGAAAAATATTCGCACATGCTGGCAAATTTAACTGACAGTTTTCTTGCGAACAAAAATTTTGAACTTGGAATGCTTGACAATTCGCTTGCAAAAATCAGCCCGCTTGCAGTTTTGAAAAGGGGTTATGCTCTTGTTGAGCAAGATGGCAAAGTTGTTGACAAGGCTCAAAAAATAATGCTAAAATCGAACATAAGCATAAAGTTCTTTGATGGCAAGGTGATTGCCGAGCCAAAGGAGGTTGATGATGACGTATGAAAGTGCAATTGAAAGGCTAACGCAAATTGTTGAAAAACTAAGTTCTGAAAGTGCGTCCTTAAACGAATCGATGTCGCTTTTTGAAGAAGGGGTGAAACTTATCAAATTTTGCAATCAAGCTCTTTCAGCAGCAAAAGGCAAAATGATGGAAATAAAAGAAGAACTTGGCAAACTCAAAATGGAGGAAACAGAATGAGAATTTCAAAATTACTCGGCGAAAGGCTTAAAAATGCGCCATCTGACGCCACAGCAAAAAGCCATATATATCTTATCCGTGCGGGCTACATAAAAAGTGTGGGAAGCGGCATTTTCACATTGCTGCCGCCTGCGCAAAGAGTAAGCCGCAAAATTCAAGAAATCGTGCGTGAAGAAATGGACGCAATCGGCGGACAAGAATGCTTGTTTCCTGTGATGATGCCACGCGAAATTTGGGATTTGAGTGGCAGATATTCGTCAATCGGTGACGAAATGTTCCGTTTAAAGGACAGGGCAAATCACGACATGGTTTTGGGCATGACCCACGAAGAAGCCGCAACTCATGCAGCACTTAACACAATCAAAAGTTATGACCAACTGCCATTTATGATTTATCAAATCCAAACAAAACTCCGTGATGAGCCACGTCCACGCGCAGGGCTTATCAGAGTTAGGGAGTTCACAATGAAGGACGCCTATTC
>CANQRE010000005.1 GCA_947626175.1 uncultured Clostridia bacterium | reverse complement strand
CACTCAATCTCTCGGGGTGCCTATCAAATGGGGCTTAAGATACATAGGAGAGAGTGGTATGATAACTTTAATACTTGGCGAAACGGGAGCTGGCAAGACAGCTTTTGCATATGCAAATGCCATTATAGAAATGTTTAATAGAAAAAGGTTGAAGAAGGCTCAAAAGATAGTGCACGAATTAAATGCAGGTGGGTATGTTAATTTATTGTTGCCGGATGATCATCTTGTTTACACTGAGACTTTTGTTGTTAGTCATTTGTTTGGTCATTTTCCTAGGGTGGCATATATTTGCAATGGCTCAAAATTTGGAGTGCCTATTGGTGAAAAGCAAGTGGATTTTTATCCACCCTGTTCGTATATAGTCATTGACGAAGGGCAAAAGGATGTAGATAGTAGGAATTTTAAAAATTTAGAAGACAGTGTAAAGCGTGGATGGGAAACTAATCGTCACATGGGATATGATTTGGTGTATGTTTCGCAATGGGGGAATGTTGACAAGGTTTTAAGAAAGCTTGCGAATAGAATTTTATATATAGTTGAGAAAGGGCAAAGATTGTCTCCTGGCAAATATAAGCACAAGCAATCTTGGTGGAAATATATTGAATTTCAAACGTATGAAGAATATGAGCACTGGGTTGACGAAGGAAAGCCACAGAAAAAATCGACAGAGTTTTTATTTGACGGAGATATAACCAGGTGTTATGACGGTGAAGCATACAGGCCGTTATGGTTTAATGGTCGTGAAAAAGCAGATTTTACGAAAGAAAGGCATGTTATGGTTGAGCCGACAGTTGAGTCTTACAATAAATTTTTGGAAAGGATAGGAGTTAAGAAATGAAGAGATATGAAGAATATGAAGATTTTCAGAAAAGGATGATAAATCTTTTAATGCCGATAGCAATGATACAAGAAGAAGTATCGCCGAAGCTGTTTATGCCTTTAGCTAACACATATTTAAAGGCGTTTAAAGATTTTAAAAAGCTAAATGAAATTGAAAACAATATAAAGCAAGAGAAACGCGAAGCGAAGTATAGGTATAGGCTATTGAAGAAAGGGTGGCGAAAAAAGATTCGCAAAGGACTTGAGAAATCTAGCAACGCCCAAGCTGTCAAAGGAAAAGAGGGAGGGATAAATAGCGAAGCGGTTTATGCTCACTCCTTTGACAGCGAGCCAGCGGCTGCAAACTTAGACGGGCTGACCGAGGGCACAAGTCCCTCGGCCGGCTTGATTGCTGAGTGCATCGAAGCTCTGCCCGAGCCAACCAATGTCGAAAACATGGCGGAGCCTTTCGACATTGGTTCGGGCTCCGAAGGGTAGCCGAGTTATGCGACGCAGTTGTGTAAAGATAGTATTACCTTTATACAACTGCGTCGCGCCTGTCGCATGCCTTATAAATAAAGGGATATAGCGATTGAAAACTGCGTCGCATAACGTCGCAACTGTGTCGCCACTGCGTCGCGCAAAACAAATATGGAGCTGAAATGGAAGATAATAAGCAAGCAAGGAGATGGTTTTTTACTATCAATAATGAGAAAAGGACTGATGAAGAGTTTTCTCAATACATAACAGGTTTAGAGCATTTTAAATATGTTATGTTTCAGCGTGAGCGTGGAGAGAAAGAGAAAACTGAGCACATACAAATGTTTTTAATATTTAGTGTGGCAAAACGCTTTTCGACTGTAAAGAAGCTTTTTCCGAGAGCTCATATAGAAGAAGTGAAAGGTACTAATATTCAAGCTCGAGATTATTGTTCAAAGAGTGAGACGCGTGTCAGTGGTCCATATGAATTTGGCGAATTTGCGGAAGAGAGAGCTAGAACTGATGTAAAGGGTTTTTTGCAATTAGTGAAGGAAGGTGTTGATAGTGAAACGATAAGTGGATTATATCCATCAATGTATTTAAGGAATTTAGGCAAAGTTGAACAGATAAGGCAAAACGCATTATATGAAAAGTTTAGGAAGGTCATGCGAGACGTTGAAGTGACATACATATATGGACCGCCAGGCAGTGGGAAAACGAAGTATATAGTTGACACTTTCGGACTTGGGAATTTTTATGACGTGCCGGTGTATGACAAATCAGCGTTTGACAAATATGCTGGCGAAGATGTGATTGTGTTCGATGAATTTAATTCGCAATTTAAAATTCCATATATGAACAAACTTATTGATCGTTATCCTGTATTGCTTCCTGCTCGATATTCAAATAAAGTAGCATGTTATACGAAAATATATATAGTTTCGAATTTGCCGTTGGACAAGCAATATGAATTTGTGCAAATGTCAAAACCGGAGTTATATCATGCGTTTTGCAGAAGGATACACAATATATTGCGAATAGATTTTAAAGGAATGACGTGGGAGCAGCGAAACGGGCTTAAGGAAATTCCTGTTGCTGAAGCGGATGTATTTGATGAATTGTTTGGAGTGGTGGAAGATGATAATAAATAGGGGCGAAATATTCATGGCAGATTTAAACCCTGTGCTAGGGAGTGAGCAGGGTGGTCTTAGGCCGGTTTTAATAATTCAAAATGATATAGGCAACGCATATTCGCCTACAGTGATAGTTTCAGCAATAACAAGTTCGATGACAAAGAAACGACTTCCAACGCATGTTGAGCTTTTGACAGAGCTGCCGAAAGAGTCAGTAGTTTTATTAGAGCAGATTCGAACATTGGACAAGCGACGTTTGCAATACAAGGTAGGGAATGTATCAAAGGAAAAGATGCGGGAGATAGATCGAGCGATATTGGTGTCAATGGGATGTGAAAAAGCAATTTTTAAAGATATATAAAAAGAGTCGAATGTGTTTCGGCTCTTCCAAAAGTTTAGTCAAAAGTTTAGTCAAAAAAGTCTACATTCCTTTATTTTACGCTGATATAGCTATTTTGTGAACTGCCTTACAAGCAGAGGGTCATAGGTTCGAGCCCTATAGCCTCCACCAAATTAAACACGGCGTATGCCGTGTTTTTTTGCCTTTGGCAAAAAATTTGCTTTGCAAACAATTTGGTGGAGATATATCGCCGCCGGGGCTCACCCTTGCAAGCAAGCTCGCCCGGCTAGATATAGCCTCCATATAGGATAAGATTATCACGGCATACGCCGTGTTTTTTTTGCCTTTTTGGCAAAAAGTTTGCAAAGGCAAACAATTTGGTGGAGATATATCGTTGCCGGGGCTCACTCTTGCAAGCAAGCTCGCCCGGCTAGATATAGCCTCCATATAGGATAATGATTATCACGGCACTATGCCGTGTTTTTTTGCCTTTGGCAAAAAGTTTGCGAAGGCAAACAATTTGGTGGAGATATATCGCCGCCGGGGCTCACCCTTGCAAGCAAGCTCGCCCGGCTAGATAATGAGTTGTGATAGGTTGGCAGGCAATAAAAAAACCGTTTTAAACGGTTATTTTTGTTTTCTCGCCAAGTTCACATTGTCTTTTTTGCGATTTTGAAGTTCTTTTATTGGGTTTGGGCTGTCTTCATATCGATAATCTTTGCCAAACTTTTCAATGACTTTTTGAATGACCTGATGGCTTGCGATTTTGTTTTCATTTTTAATCATTTCGTCTTGATAAAGGAAGAAGTCTGCGTTCGGCTTTAAACGCATAATATCAATATAACTTTGCCTGTCACCGGTCAAAAGTATTGTTCGGGCAAGCACTTCGCGAACATATTGTTTGTTTGTGCCAAGCGTGAGAAGTTTTGGAAACTCTCCATTGCCAATAAGCGAAGTTATTGAAGTTTTTTCATGTTTTTCAAGCATTTTGCATGCAAGTTTTAGGTGAGCGCATTCCATTTCATAATGTTCTTGCCAAATCTGTTTGATATATTCGTCTTTCTCTTCTGACAAAGCACTGTAATATAAAAACGCTTCGGTGTATTCATGCAGCACCCATTGAGATAGCCATGAAAGGGTGGGGTCCTTCAAACTTTCATATTGCGAAACGTGCTCTTCTTCCACCATGCCGATTTCGGCGTAAAGTTTTCGGCCTAAATCATTTTTATACCATTGGCTTATGTTCATATAATAGTTCATTGTTTGCTGTTCGGCGGCGGTTATTATGTTTGCAACAAGGCAAGAAAACAAATCCGATTTTTCTGCAACCATTGGCTTTTTAATGTTGTCCATAGGGTAGCGATAATGTGCGAGCGTTGGCCTTCCAGGAGTTATTTCAGTGAACTTGCCAACAAGAAAATCGGGCTTTGCGCCTTTTATGTCAAGGAGCATAAGATTGCTGAATCGATACAAATGGTCAAAATCTTCGAGAAGGGCAAAGTTCAAGGCGTTTTTGTTGTTTTTGTCATTGTCATTTTGCGCAAGAGTTGCTGTCAAATCAATGGCAAGTTGTTCATATGCAATCGTGGTTTCCAAAATGCTTTCGTTAAGCGGCTTTAAACACGCAATGCGCTTTTGCTGTTGCTGCTCTTGATTTCGAACAATCGAAATTGCGCGCTTGATTTCATCGTTATTGCAATGGCGAGCAAATTGATGCAAAAACCACACACTTTCATATTCCGTTCCGTTGAGCAAAATAACCCTTGTTTTTGTGTAAGGGTTTGTTTTGTTTTTGTTGTAAGCTTTTGGATACATCTTTTCAAAATCAATATTGTTTTTGTCAACTTCTTTTGTTTTGGTTTTGAGTGGGTTCATATTTTTTTCCTCCAAAGAAAATATGGACAAAAAAACAAGTTTGCATACGCAAAAGTTATCCACAATTTGGGCATGAAAAAAAGTTTGAAAATCAACGATTTTACTCTTGACAAGGCTGGCTGGCTGGCTGGTGTATAATGTTTTTGTGGGAAAAAGTGATAAAAAAGCAAAAAGTTATCCACAGTTTGTAAAAAATTTTTAGGAGGGAAATTATGGCAGAAGTAACAAAAGAAGGAGTTAAGTGTTTTGCGCATCCAATCACATTAGGACAATATTTTAAAATAAGAAGGAAATTCCCAGCATTTATTGAAGCATCGGTGACTCTTGACTTATTGGATTCAATGCAGGATAAAGAGTTTTGCATTAAGTTAAAAGAAGACAACAGGTATCTAAATTTTTCATTACTCACAAAAAAAGGTCTAGTTCAGGAATATGATAAAGACGGGAAATTAATGCCTATATTAGTAGTTGATAGAGAAATGCCGTATTCAGGGAACTCAAGAGAGGGAATTCATAGTTATCCTTCATATACTGGGTTGCGTGTCGGAATTCATCCAATGTATGATGCAAAATCAAAAGTGGTTGCGTCAAAAAAGAATATTACTCGAATTGATGGTATCGAAGATGAAGCAATTACTTCTACAGGCACTGTTGTGACATTTGGAGGGATTGATTATCTTTGGCTTAATGAAGAGCAATGTGAAAATGGTGAAGAAAAACTTATGGATCTTGCAAGCGTAGGAATTGTTGCAAGAGATCGCAAAAGGTGGGGACATTGTTTAGACGGCTATGATTGGGATGATATAGAAAGAGAAAGTTTTCGTGAATTATCAGAGCAAGTTGTCCTTGCAGGATGTGATGAAGATGAAATGGCTTTGCTTCAAGAGGGGATGTTGTTAAAGGAAGAAGGCTATGAAACTTGGCATCCAATTTCGGCGAAAAAGCAAAAGAAAATTGAGAAAAAAGAAACAGCCGAGCAGATTCATCCAATACATGTTGTTTATGAGCAAATTGAGGCTGGAAAAATTTCTGCTGAACAAGCGAGAAAATACCTTTCGGATTTGGCAAGATTAAAAGGACTTTTGTTTGACCCTGATTTCTCAAAGTATGTTGGGGTTGAAGGACATAACAAAGAAAAATATGAGGCAAAAATGACTGAATTTTCAGAAAAGCTAAAAGCAGAGCATGAAGCGTATGAACAAAGACAAGCACGGATTAAAGAGGAAAATCAAAAATGGTATGGCAATCTTGAACAACTAGGAAGTTCTATTGATGATTTAAGATTTTAAGGAGCTTTAAATGGAAAAACAAAAAGATATTGATGAGCTTATCAACGTTCAAATAGAAATTGCGTATAACGACTTTAAAGAAATTGAAGCAAACAGAAAAAAACAAGGCAAATAGGCCTTGTTTTTTTATGCTACAAAAAACTTGCTTCCAAATCGCCATTCAAAGTTTTGGGCCAAAAGGTCAAGCGCCTTCACTTCGCCACCGCCGCCAAGTTTTAGGGAACTCAAGCGATCATATGGGGTGGAGTGAAGCAATTTCATTGCGGCGATTGTTTCGTTTGCCACTTCAATTGAAGTTAGTCTTCGACAATTGGAGCAAACAATTTCGCCGTAATCAAGATTGAGATATTTTTTTCCAGTTAGTTTTGCGTGACAACTGGAGCAAATGTCAAAATTCAAATTGTAACCCATGTTGTCAAACAGTGAAAGCAAAAATTTGTTCAGGGCATAATATTTTGGCGCGTTGTCATAGGCAATGGCCTTTAGGGCTTTCAAGGTTTCCAAAAAAAGTTTTGGGTCGGGAGCAGAACAAATTTTTTTCACAATGTCAAGGCACGAGCATGCTTCATAATATTTTTCAAGGTCATCTCTTAAGGGCATAAAGCTGTCAATCACATTTGCTTCGGTCACAATTGTTGTGGCTTTTCCTTGTTCAAGCACAAATTCACCAAACGTGAAAAGCTCTTTTGCTGCTTTCATCTTTGCTTTGTCGCCGCGAACGCCTTTGAAAGTTACAAAAAGCTTGCCACTTTCAAGCGAAAAAAGTGTGACAAGCTTGTCCTTTTCTTTTGAATCTCTTGTTCCAATCACAAGAGCTTTTACTTTTGTTTGTGCCATTGCTATAAAACAAATTCCTCTTTTTCTTTTTCGTGGGCACGCCTTTCATTTTCCATTGACACAAAACCGTCAATAATCAAAGGATTGCCCTTAACACCTTTTGGGCCGTTGCAAAACGCATCCCAAAAAGCTTGTTGATCCGAATTAACAAATGTTTTCATGTCAATAACCCTCCTTTACACATAGTTAGGCTATGCCATTTACACTTTCATTATACAATTTCAAAGAAAAAAAGGAAAGAGAATTTTGGCACTAATTTAAAAGTTTTGTCACAGCCAAACTTGCGCTGGTTTCTGCTACTGATCCCGCTGTCAAATTTGCAAGTTCAAGCGTGGAATTTGACGAAACTGTGAGA
Source organism: uncultured Clostridia bacterium (assembly GCA_947626175.1). GTDB lineage: Bacteria > Bacillota > Clostridia > Christensenellales > UBA1242 > Caccovivens. Next base: position 21,083 of record CANQRE010000005.1, on the reverse strand, counting down.
ATAAATGAGTTTGAAAGTGAAATGACATCTCCGTTTCCAACCGCGGTCACAATTGTATGCGGCAAAACCACGCCATTTAGTTTTATGCCAAAGCTCATTGGATTTGTTGCGGAAGAAGCGGTTATGTTGTAAGAAATTTGATAGCTGCCCGTTGTTATGTTTGCAACAGAATCGCTTTGTTGTGAAACTGCCGTGCCGGCGCTTGTTGACAAAGTTAGGGGAACGTTTTCCATGCTTGCCACCGTTAAAGGTGTTGCAAGAAAAAATCCCCATTCTTCGCTTCTTGTTGGATTTTGAACATTGTTGCTTCCGCTTGGCGATTCTGGCGCAAGAAAAACAGGTCGCGGATAATATGGCCCAGTGAAAAAGCCATTGTTGTTGTCATTTAAGCAAGGCATACAAATCTCCTTTTAAACTTTCCTTATATATTCAATTTGCACAAAAATTGTGAAAAGCCTTTATTTTTAAAAAGTTATCCACAATTGGGGCATGAAAAAAATTTTGAAAATTTGTAAATTTCCTCTTGACGAGGCTGGCTGGCTGGCTGGTGTATAATGTTTTTGTGGAAAAAAGTGATAAAAAAGCAAAAAGTTATCCACATTTTGTAAAAAATTTTTAGGAGGGAAATATGGCAGAAGTAACAAAAGAAGGAGTTGTATGTTTTGCGCATCCAGCGACTGTGGAACAGTGGAAAAAAGTTATGCGTGATGAAAGGTTTATGAAAGTGCTTGTTGATACCTTGGATTTTTATGGTGGCACTACATCATCGTATATGACGTGCGTAACTCCGCAAAAAGGCGAAGAGGGGGGTGTTGTTGGGTTTGATTATTATGGCTATAGCCGTGGCTTTAGAGAAATGGAAAGTGATACTGCGTGCAACGCAATGAATATAAGCATACACCCTTTGTATAACCCAAAGTCAATAATATGTGAGACGGCAGAAAAAGGAGAAGGTGAAGAATTATCAGCATGGACTTTTGTCACCGTGGGAGGAATAGAATATATTTGGCTTAACAAAAATGAATGTGAAAAAGGTGCTAGCTATTTGATGGATCTTATTAGTTTTTGCAAGTGGAATGCTGTTCCTTATAGCAACAAACCAGGACAGTGTGATTATTCCGAAGCCACAAGGCTGCAAGCACAATGCGAACAGGTTGCTCTTAGGAATTGCAATGAGGAAGAAATGATGCTGCTTCAAAAAGTCACATTAAAACAGAAGGATAATTATGAATTGGGTGCAGGTTGGAATTGTGGCATCAGTTCAATTCCTGCAATTTACAGACAAGTTGAACTTGGTCTTTTAAGTGCAGACGAAGCAACAAAACAAATCAAGCAAAGCGCAGAGCAAATAGAATTTGATGATGATGCTTATGAAACTTGGTTTGATAACATTTATGATGAATATGATGAGACCCTTCCTAATCTAAACTTAGGAACTATAAGTGGGGCTGAAGGATATATTGACAAAGCACGCAAGGATGTGACTTATGTGGAGATGTTTTCAAAGGCATTACAAAGAGAACATAGTGATTATTTGGTAAGAAGAGACTATGTAGTCGAACATGGTAAATCTCTTCGCGATTTAGATTGGAGAAAAGCACATGCAAAACTGGAAGAAATAAGAACGCAAAAGCCTATAAAAAATGATTATAATGATGTTTTTAACGATGAGATGATAGATGTGTTTGAAGAAGGAAGGGCAGCGAATAACATGCTCAATAAACAAATCGATGATTTAAAGTTTTGAGGTGATAAATGAAAAAGGCAAAAAATATCAAAGAACTTATTGATGCTCAAATAAAAATTGCAGCAAATGATTTCAAAGAAATTGAAAAACAAAACAAAAAGCAAGGCAAATAGGCCTTGTTTTTTTATTTTAAAAATATCAATTTTTCTTTTTAAAAATGCTTGACTTAAAAAGTTTTATATGATATTCTTTATATGCTGTGTAAATGGGTTGATGCATGAGGTTACTTTGATTACCGGCAATCAAAGAGAACTTATGTGGACAAGTTCGCGGCATGACTGCGAGCGGGTGACCTTGAACCACATTTTTTAATGTCTGGCAGCATGAAACACACGGCTCCGTTGTCGAGTGTTTCAAAAGACAGTGGCAAAAGGTGGCTTAAGCCAAAACTAGGAGGAAAAAAATGGCAACAAAGAAAATCAGGATCAAACTTAAAGCTTTTGAACATTCACTTATTGATGAAGCATGCAAAAGAATTATTCTTGCTGCTGAAAAGAATGGGGCAAAAGTTGCTGGTCCAATCCCACTTCCAACGGACAGAGAAATCGTGACCGTTATTCGTTCACCACACAAACACAAGGACAGTCGTGAACAATTTGAGTCAAAAACTCACAAAAGACTTATTGACATTATCAGTCCATCAACCAAGGTTGTCGATGCAATGATGAAGCTCGACCTGCCTGCAGGTGTGGACATCCAAATCAAACTGTAAGGAGGCACACGTGAAAAAAGCTATTATAGGCAAAAAACTTGGCATGACACAAGTTTTCAGCTCAAACGGAACTGTTATACCTGTGACTGTGATTGAAGCTGGTCCTTGCAGTGTTGTTCAAATCAAGTCGCAAGAAAAAGATGGCTATGAAGCAGTTGTTGTTGCTTATGGCGCACAAAAAGCTTCACGCCTTAACAAACCAAAGCTTGGAGTTTTCAAAAAGGCAAATGTTGAGCCTTGCAAAATTTTGAGAGAGCTCAAGTTTGAAAACACCGCCGATTACAAGGTGGGACAAGTTATTGGATGCGGAATCTTTGCCGAAGGTGACAAAGTTGACGCAATCGGAATCACTCGCGGACGAGGATTCACCGGCGTTATCCAAAGATGGAACAACCAACGCCTTAAAATGACACACGGAACTGGCCCTGTTCACAGAGAAGTTGGTTCTATGAGTGCGAACTCAACTCCATCAAGGGTTTTTAAAAACAAACACATGCCGGGACAATATGGATGCGAGAGAGTTACAATTCAAAATCTTGAAATCATCAAAGTCGACCCAGAAAGAAATATTCTGCTTGTAAAAGGATGCGTTCCTGGACCTAAGGGCTCAGTTGTGACAATCCGCGAAGCAGTGAAAGGAGAATAACAATGGCAAAAGTTAAAGTTTATGACATGTCCGCAAAAGTTGTTGGCGAAATCGAACTTAATGAAGAACTTTTTGCCCTTCCATATAACGAAGCTCTTATTCACGAAGCAGTTGTTGCTTTTGAAGCAAATCAACGTCAAGGCAACAAATCAACTCTCACAAGAAGTGAAGTTAGGGGACATGCAAAAAAACCTTGGAGACAAAAGAAAACTGGTCGTGCTCGTCACGGATCAACAAAATCTCCAGAATACACAGGCGGCGGAGTTGTTTTTGCGCCAAAGCCTAGAGATTTTTCAAAGAGAATGAACAAAACTGCAAAAAGATTGGCTCTTCTTACTGCTCTTTCAAGAAAACTTGAACTTGGACAAATCATTGTCCTTCAAAACTTTGAAATTGCTTCAGGAAAAACCAAGGACGCAAATGCTTTCCTCAAAGCCTTTGGCCTTTCAGGAAAAACACTTGTTGTTGGAACAAACAATTCTGCGCTTTCACTTCGCAGCGTGGCAAACATCAAATCATTTAATCTTGAAAACATCAACCAACTGACAACATATGAAGTTGTTGCAAACAAAAACGTTCTTCTCACAACAGATGCAATCAAAACAATAGAGGAGGCTTACGCAGAATAATGGAAGCATATCAAATCATCAAAAAACCACTCCTTACTGAAAAAAGTTATGCAGGAATTCAAGCCAAAGTTTACTCATTTGTTGTTGACAAAAGAGCAACAAAAACTGAAATCAAAAAGGCTGTTGAATCAATCTTTGGAGTGAACGTGGAAAAAGTGAACACAATGGTTGTCAAAGGACACACCAAAGTTCAAAACACAAAAGCCGGAAGAACTGTCGGCAAAACAAGCGACTTTAAAAAAGCAATCGTAACTTTGACAAAAGAATCAAAACCTATTGCTTACTTTGAGAGCTTGTCATAACAAAAGGAGGAAAATATGGCTATCAAAACATCAAAACCAACGTCAGCCGGAAGAAGATTTTACACTTCTTTGGACTTTGACGAAATCACAAAAAAGACGCCTGAAAAATCTCTCCTTGCAGTTAAAAAGAAAAATGCCGGAAGAAATGCTCAAGGCAGAATCACCGTTCGTCATCAAGGCGGCGGAAATAGACAAAAATACAGAATCATCGATTTCAAACGTAACAAGGACAATGTTCCTGCAAAAGTTGTTGGAATTGAATATGACCCAAACAGAACTTGTTACATCGCTCTTCTCTCTTATGCCGATGGCGAAAAGAGATACATCATCGCTCCGCTTGGCCTTAAGGTTGGCGACAGCGTTATGAGCGGCGAAAACGTTGAAATCAAAGTTGGAAATGCTCTTCCAATTTCTGCAATCCCAGTTGGTTCAATCATTCACAACATTGAACTTCAACCAAAAAAGGGTGGACAACTTGGCAGAAGTGCGGGAAGTGCTGTTCAACTTATGGCAAAAGAAGGAAAATATGCAACACTTAGGCTTCCTTCTGGTGAAATGAGAAAAGTTCTTGTTTCTTGCCGAGCAACAATTGGAACTGTTGGCAACCTTGACCACGAACTTGTTTCGCTTGGCAAGGCTGGAAGAAAACGTCACATGGGCGTTCGACCAGCTGTTCGTGGTGTTGCGATGAACCCTAACGATCACCCACACGGTGGTGGTGAAGGAAAGAGCCCAGTCGGCATGAAGTCACCAATGACTCCATGGGGCAAACCTGCACTTGGTCTTAAAACTAGAAAGAGAAAGAATTCTTCAAACCGCTTGATGGTTAAGAGAGTTAATTAGGAGAAATGAACATGCAAAAAGAAATCAAAAAACCTTATGTGCATCCATCCCTTGTGAAAAAAGTGAAGGAAATGCAAGCTTCAGGCGTGAAAAAACCAATCAAAACTTGGTCACGTTCTTCAACTATTTATCCAGATTTTGTTGGATTTACATTTGCTGTTCACAATGGAAAAAAACATATTCCTGTTTATTGCACTGCCGATATGGTGGGACATAAACTTGGTGAATTTGCTCCAACCAGAACATACAAAGGCCATGCCGCAAAAAAAGCTGCAAAATCAGCTGATTCAAAGAAGTAAGGTGAGGTGAAAAATGGCTACAAGAATAAGACAAAAAGCAGAAAATAGGGCAAAAGCAAAAGACAATCGTCCATTTGCAAAAGCAAGATACATTCGCATGAGCCCTTCAAAAATTAGGATTGTGCTTGACCTTGTGAGAGGCAAAAATGTGAGCGAAGCGGCGGCAATTCTTGAAAATATGCCAAATGCAGCGGCTGAAGCTTCACTTAAAGTGCTTAAAAGTGCAATTGCAAATGCTGAAAACAACAAAGGCATGAACGCGGACAACTTGTTCGTTGCAGAAGCTTATGTTTGCCAAGGCCCAATTCTTAAGAGAATTATGCAAAGAGGCAAGGGATCAGCTGACAGAATTTTAAAGAAATCTTCGCACATCACAATTGTGCTGGATGAAAAAAGATAGGAGGGCAAAATGGGACAGAAAGTTAATCCAATCGGATTTAGACTTGGCGTGAACAAAGAATGGAATGCAACTTGGTATGCAAAAAAACAAGATTTTGCTCCAAATCTTTTGGAAGACCAAAAAGTTAAAAAACTTATCAAATCAAAATATAATGCTTGCGGAATTTCAAGAATCACAATTGAAAGGACAGAAAACAAACTTGTTGTCGACATTTACACCGCAAAACCTGGCATGATTATTGGTGCAAAAGGCGCTGGAATTGAAGGCATCAAAAAGGAAATCACAAAAGTTATCAGACCTGTTAAATCACTTATTCTCAATGTGAAAGAAGTGAAAAAACCTGATCTTGATGCAACTCTTGTTGCTGAAAGCATTGCTTCACAACTTGAAAAGCGTGTTCAATGGCGTCGAGCTTTGAAAATGGCTTTGCAAAGAGTTATGAAAGCGGGCGCAAAGGGCTGCAAAGTTCAAGTTGGCGGAGTTATTGACGGAGCCAACACACTTCACAGGTCGGAGCATTATATGGAAGGAACACTTCCTTTGCACACACTTAGGGCTGACATAGATTATGGCACAGCAGCTTCTTACACAAACTATGGAAAACTTGGCGTTAAGTGCTGGATATACAAAGGTGACATTCTTCCAACAAAGTCGTCTGAAAAAGGAGGACAAGAATAATGTTAATGCCTAAAAGAGTTAAAAGAAGGAGAGTCTTTAGGGGCAGAATGACCGGCAAAGCAACTCGCGGAAACACTGTTGCTTATGGCGAATATGGCCTTATGGCTATGGAGCCTTGCTGGCTTAAGTCAAACCAAATCGAAGCAGCCAGAATTGCTATGACTCGTCATATCAAACGTGGCGGAAAGGTTTGGATAAAGATTTTCCCTGACAAACCTGTTTCTAAAAAGCCTTTAGGAACTCGTATGGGTTCAGGAAAAGGTGCACCAGAATTTTGGGTTGCCGTGGTTAAACCAGGCAGAATCCTTTTTGAAATTGAAGGTGTGACTGAAGACCTTGCTCGTGAAGCTATTCGACTTGCCGGACACAAACTTCCTTGCAAAACAAAGTTTGTGAAAAAGAGCGAAATTCCGGCTGTAGAAGGTGGTGAGAAAAATGAAAATTAATGAAATCAAAACTTTAACGCCTGTTGAACTCAATGCAAGGCTGAAAGAACTTAATATGGAACTTTTTAATCTTCGTTTTTCAAACGCTTCCAGAAACCTTGCAAGTCCAGTTCAAATTAGAAACGTGAAAAGAGAAATTGCAAGAGTTAAAACAGTTTTGCGAGAAAAACAACTCGCAGCAAATGGAGGTCACGATGGAAACTAGAAATTCAAGACTTACAAGAATTGGTGAAGTTGTTAGTGCTGGCAAGATGGACAAAACCGTCGTTGTTAAAATAACATCCAGAGTGAACCATCCAATTTACAAAAAAGTCGTTCATAAATCTAAAAAATTTAAAGTTCACGATGAAAAAAATGAATGTGGAATTGGGGACAGAGTTTTGATTATGGAAACAAGACCACTTTCAAAAGACAAGTATTATCGACTTGTTAAAATCATCGAGAAAGCAAAGTAGGAGGGCAATATGATTCAACCTCAAACAAGACTTAAAGTTGCCGACAACACTGGTGCAAAAGAAATTATGTGCATCAGAGTGCTTGGCGGATCTTTTAGAAGAAGTGGAAATATTGGCGACATCATTGTTGCTTCTGTCAAAAAAGCTATCCCTGGCGGATCAGTTAAAAAGGGAGATGTTGTAAAAGCGGTTATTGTTCGCTCAAGCAAAGGTCTTCGCCGTCCAGATGGATCTCATATCAGATTTGATGACAATGCCGCAGTTATCATTGACAACCAAAAACAACCAAAAGGAACACGTGTTTTCGGGCCTATCGCCAGAGAGCTTCGTGACAAGGGATATATGAAAATTATTTCTCTTGCACCTGAGGTTATTTAAAGGAGAAAAAAATGAACATCAAAAAAGGTGACAATGTTTTGGTTATTGCCGGAAAAGATAAAGGCAAAACCGGAAAAGTTTTGGAAACAAATCCAAAACACGGAAAAGTTACAGTTGAAAATGTGAATATTGTAACAAAACACCAAAAACCAAAATCTCAACAAGATAAAGGCGGCATTATCAAAAAAACAGCTCCAATGGAAGCATCAAACGTTATGATCATCTGCCCAAATTGTGGAAAAGCAACACGCATTTCACACAAGGAAGTTGATGGTAAACACGTTCGTGCTTGCAAAAAATGTGGAGCAAGCCTTGACAAAGAATTTGTAAAAACTTTGAAAAAAGAGGCAAAAAAAGCGGAAAAAACTGCAAAAAAAGCTGAAAACAGCACTGTAAACGCTGAAAATGCTCCAAAAGCTCCAGCAGCAAAACCTGCTGCAAAAGCAACGCCAAAGCCAGCAGCAAAGGCAGCAGCAAAAACTAAAAAAGCACCTTCAGCAAAGCAACCAGCTGCAAAAAAAGCATCAACAACAGCAGCAAAAACCGCACCTAAAAAGTCGAAAACAACCACTGAAGCAAAGTAGGAGATAAAAAAATGGCAAAAGAACAAAACAGAATGTTGACTCTTTACAGAACCCAAGTTGTTGCAGCTCTCACAAAAGAGTTTGGATACAAAAATGTTAACGAAGTTCCAAAACTTGTGAAAATCATTGTGAACGCTGGCCTTGGCGATGTGAAAAGCAACTCAAAAAGTTTTAATGTTGCTCTTGACGAGCTTGCAGTGATCACTGGTCAAAAACCTGTTGCAACCGTTGCGAAAAAATCAATCTCAAACTTTGGACTTAGAGAAGGACAAAAAGTTGGAGCAAAGGTAACGCTCAGGGGAGAAAAAATGTATGAGTTTTTTGACAGACTCATTTCAATTGCTCTTCCAAGAGTGAGAGACTTCCACGGCGTGTCAGACAAAGCATTTGATGGAAGAGGAAATTATTCTCTTGGCATCAAAGAACAACTTATATTCCCAGAAATTTCATACGACAAAATTGAAAAGATCAGGGGATTTGACATTTGCTTTGTGACAACAGCAAAAACTGATGCAGAAAGCAAAGCATTACTTAAGGCACTGGGAATGCCTTTCAGCAAATAAGGGGTGAAACATGGCAAAGAAAGCACTTATTCAAAAACAACAAAGACCAACAAAATATAAAACCAGAGCTTACACTCGTTGCAGCCTTTGTGGCAGACCTCATGCCGTTTTGAAAAAATATGGCATTTGCAGAGTTTGCTTCAGAGAACTTGCAAACAAGGGCGAAATCCCAGGTGTTAAAAAGGCTAGTTGGTAAGGAGGAGAAAAATGGTAGTTTCAACAGATGCAATCGCAGATATGCTCACAAGAATCAGAAATGCTCTCAAAGTTAAGCATGCTGATGTTGTTGTTCCTGCGTCAAAAGAAAAAACTGAAATCGCTCGTATTCTCCTTGAAGAAGGTTACATTAACGGATATGAAGTAAAGCCAAATGGCAAATTTAATGACATTGTTATTTCCCTTAAATATGATGCAGAAGGACAAAGCATAATCCAAGGACTTAAGAGAATTTCAAAACCTGGACTTCGTGTTTATGCTCAAGCTGACAAGATTCCATACGTTATCAGCGGGCTTGGAATCGCAATTATTTCCACAAACAAAGGAATTGTCACCGACAAAGTTGCAAGAAGCCTTAATGTTGGCGGTGAAGTTCTTGCGTTTGTTTGGTAAGGAGGCACAATATGTCTAGAATTGGAAACAGATTGGTTTTGATTCCACAAGGCGTTACAGTGAGCTTTGAAAACGGAGTCATCACAGTTCAAGGCCCAAAAGGCACTTTGACACAGGCAATTGACAAAGTTATAACTCCAAAAATTGAAAATGGACAAATCAGCTTTGTTAAAAATGACAATCAACAAGAAACTGATGCAAAACAAGGCTTGTATAGAGCACTTGTTGCAAACATGGTGAAGGGTGTGCATGATGGCTTTGAAAAAACACTTATCATCAACGGTGTTGGTTACAAAGCACAAGTAAATGGCAGAAAAATTGTTTTAAACCTTGGATATTCTCATCCAATTGAAGTGGAAATTCCTGCTGATCTCAATGCCGTTTGCCCATCAATCACAGAAATCAAAATCACAGGAACTGACAAACAACGAGTTGGACAGTTTGCATCAAACATTCGCGACCTTCGTCCTGTTGAACCATATCACGCATATGGAGTTAGATACAGCGATGAGGTTGTGATCAGAAAAGTCGGAAAAGCTGCAGGTAAAGGCAAGAAATAAGGAGAAAAAACATGATTAACGTTAAAGATAAAAACACAGAAAGAAAAGTTCGTCATGACAGAGTTCGAAAACATCTTGCCGGAACAGGCGCAAGACCAAGACTTTGTGTTTATAGGTCGCTTAACAAAATTTACGCTCAAATCATTGATGATGAACGTGGTGTAACACTGGCAAGTGCTTCTTCTCTTGAAAAAGCTCTTGCAGCAAACCTTGCTGGCAAAACAAAAACCGAGCAAGCACGAGTTGTTGGCGAAGAACTTGCAAAAAGAGCAAAAAAAGCCAAAATCACAGAAGTCGTTTTTGACAGAGGCGGATACCTTTACACTGGCCGTGTTGCCGCTCTTGCAGAAGGCGCTAGAAGTGCTGGGTTGAAATTTTAGGAGGTAGACAAAAAATGGACGAAAACAAAAAAGAAAAGAAATTTGAACCAAAACCTAGAGAAAACCGTCGTGCTCCTAGAGAAGAAAGCGAGTTTGACAAAAAACTTGTTTGTGTTCGCAGAGTTAACAAGGTTGTAAAAGGCGGAAGAACTCTTCGTTTTTCAGCACTTGTTGTTGTTGGCGATGGCAAACACAATGTTGGAATTGGCGTTGGAAAAGCTGCCGAAGTTCCTGCAGCAATTGACAAAGCAACAGCTGCTGCAAGAAAAAATATGCACTTGATACGTGTTGTTGACGGAACAATTCCTCATGAAGTTATTGGACAATTTGGATCATCCAAAATTCTTATGCTTCCTGCAAAAGCCGGAACTGGAGTTATTGCCGGCGGCAGTGCTCGTGCAGTTTTGGAACTTGCTGGAATCAAAGATATTGTTACAAAAATCCATGGTTCAACAAACAAAATCAATGCTGTGAAAGCAACAATGAACGGGCTTATTTCTTTGCGCACACGCGAAGAAATTGCTGCAATGCGTGGCAAAAAGCCTGAGGAAATATAGGAGGCAGACATGGCAGAAAAAACAATCAAAGTCACTTGGGTTAAAAGCACAATTGGCTATAACAAAAAACAAGCAAAAATCATTGAAGCCCTTGGCTTTAAAAGGCTTGGACAAACCAGAGTTTTGCCTGACAACGCAAGCATAAGGGGAAGCATTTTCCTTGTGAAACACTTGCTCAAGGTGGAAGAATAAGGAGGACAATATGAAAATTGGAGAACTTAAACCAGCGCAAGGAGCAACCACAAAATCCGTTAGGGTTGGCCGTGGAATCGGAAGCGGAATTGGCAAAACAAGCGGAAGAGGTCACAAAGGACAAAATGCTCGAAGCGGCGGCGGTGTGAAAGCTGGATTTGAAGGCGGAAACATCCCAATGATTCGAAAAATCCCAATCAGAGGATTTAACAACAAAAACTTTAAGAAAATGTATTCAGTTGTCAATGTTGGCGATTTGGAAGTTTTGGATGCAAACACTGAAGTTGACATAAATTTCCTTTATGAAAATCGATTTGTTGGCAAAATTGAAGAATATGGACTTAAAGTTCTTGGAAACGGTGAGCTTACAAAGCCACTTACAATCCATGCAAGCAAAGTGACTGCCGCTGCAAGGGAAAAAATCGAAAAGGCAGGCGGAAAAATAATAGAGGAGTAAAGTATGTTTAAAACCCTTTTCAACGCTTTTAAGATAAAAGATATCAGAAGAAAACTTTTACTCACACTTCTTCTTTTGTTCATCTACCGACTTGGTTGCTGGCTTCCAATCCCAGGATTTGACATTTCGGCAATCCTGGCAAGTGACAACAACCTGTCAAATGGCTTTAGCATTTTTGGAATCATGAACATGATCAGTGGAAATGCTCTTCAAAACTGTTCAGTTCTTGCACTTGGCGTTTCGCCATATATCACGGCAAGCATTGTTATTCAGCTTTTGACAGTTGCCATCCCAGCTTTGGAAAGACTTTCAAAGCAAGGTGAAGATGGACGAAGAAAAATAAACCTATACACAAGAATTGCTGCACTTGTTCTTTCGCTTGCTCAAGCGATTGGAATTGTTGTGGCATATAAAGATGGCCTTGATGTGGGCAACGCCCTTTGGGCAGGAGCTCCAACTTGGCTTATTGGAGCAGGAGTTGTGCTCATCCTTGTTGCCGGCGGAATGTTCACTGTTTGGCTTGGCGAAAGGATCACAGATCTTGGTGTTGCAAACGGAATGAGCATGCTCATTTTTGTTGGAATTTTGGCATCAAGCGCAAATTCAATTGCACAAGCAATTCAACTTGCAATTGAGGACATAACAACAGTTTGGACAATTGTGCTTTATGTTTTTGCGGTTATTCTTATCTTTGGGCTTATCGTTTTTGTTGACGGAGCTGAAAGAAGAGTGCCAATTCAATATGCAAAGCAAATCAAAGGTCGCAAAATGTATGGTGGACAAAGCACTTTCATTCCAATCAAAGTGAATGGATCGGGTGTTATGCCAATCATTTTTGCGAGTGCACTTCTCACATTCCCACAACTGATCATTTCAATCTTCTGGCCAGAAAGCACTTGGTATCAACAATGGCTTGGAACAAACTCATGGCTATATATTGTGCTGCTTGCACTTCTCATCTTGGCATTTTCATTCTTCTATGCACAAATCACTTTCAATCCAGAAGATGTTTCAAAACGAATTCAACAACAAGGCGGATTTATTCCGGGAATTCGTGCGGGCAAACCAACCGCAGATTATTTGAAGAAAATTTCAAGAAGAATAACACTTTTTGGTGCAATATTCTTGGCTCTCATTGCTCTTATTCCGTCGCTTGCCTTCAAGGCAATTGGTGATTCAGTGAGCTGGGGAGTGCTGATCAACGCATTTAGTGCAACCGGACTTATGATCTTGGTAAGCGTGGCTCTTGAATTTGACAAGCAGCTTGAAGCACAAATGCTGATGAGAAACTACAAAGGTTTCTTGAACTAACACGGCTTTATCAGTGGGGCAATCGCCCCGCTGTGAGCATAGTGGCTTAAAGCCACAAAACTTCGCAGTAAACTGCAAAAAATGGGACTAATTAAGTCTCTTAAAAGGAAAACTTATGAAACTCATTCTTCTTGGAGCAGCTGGTAGCGGAAAAGGCACTTTGGCAAAAAAAATAACTCAGGATTTTGGAATTCCACAAATTTCAACGGGCGACATACTTCGTGAAATTGCAAAATCAGGAACTGAGCTTGGCGAAAAAGTTGGCTCTTTTCAAAAACAAGGCATTCTTGTGCCAGATGAAATCACTTTTGAAGTTTTGAAGCAAAGATTAAAGCAAAAAGACTGCAAAAATGGTTACATTTTGGATGGCTATCCACGCACACTCAATCAAGCAAAGATGCTCGACAAATTCACAAAAGTTGACGTTGTGATCAAAGTTGACCTTCCGTTTGATGAACTTGAAAGAAGATTGGTTTCAAGAAGGCAATGTGCAAAATGTGGAGATATTGATAACATCAATTATCCAGGTTACACAGGCAAATGCAGAAAATGCGGAGAAAAATTGTTTCAGCGCAATGACGATAAACCTGAAGCAATAAAAGTTCGTCTGGAAGCTTACAAAAACAACATAACACCACTTGTAAGCTTCTACGGTGATAAGGTGTTCAATGTTTCAAGTGTCGGTTCGCCGGACGAAACATACGCACCTGTGAAAGCTTTTTTGAAAAAGCTGGAGGCTAAGAATTGAATCACTTAACTCCAGCAGAACTCGTCTTGATGCGCAAGGCTGGAGCCATGACAAGGGATGCGCTAAATTACGCAGAAACCTTGATTAAACCTGGCATTTCAACCTTGGAACTTGACAGTTTGGTAAAAAAGTATATAATTGAAAGTGGTGGAACGCCTTCGTTTCTTGGATACGAAGGATTTCCTGGAAGCATTTGTGCATCAGTCAACGAAATGGTTGTGCACGGAATTCCTTCCAGCGAAATAATTTTGCATGAAGGCGACATTATCAGCGTTGACATTGGCGTTATTTACAAAGGCTACAACGGTGATGCAGCTCGAACCTTTCCAGTTGGAAAAATTTCTCCTGAAAAAGCACGGCTGATTGAAGTGACAAAACAAAGCTTTTTTGAGGGAATCAAACAACTGAAAGTTGGCGAGCGACTTGGCAAAGTTTCGCATGCAATTCAAACTTATGCTGAAAAAAATGGTTACAGCGTTGTCCGAGAGCTTGTTGGCCATGGCATAGGCAGAAAAATGCATGAGCCGCCAAACATTCCAAATTATGGCAAAGAAACTGATGGCCCGATTGTGACCGATGGCGCATGCCTGGCAATAGAGCCTATGATAAACATGGGCAAAAAAGAAATCTATATGCTTCGCGATGGCTGGGGAATTGTCACACGTGACCACCTTCCATCTGCCCATTACGAAAACACAGTTTGCGTGACGACCGATGGTGTGGAAATTTTCACATTGTAGGTGCAGTCATGGAAATTGGAGAAGTTGTTTTGGCCACGGCTGGAAAGGAAAAAAATCAAATCTTTGTGGTGGTTAAAATTGAAAACGGATTTGCTTACATAGCAGACGGCAAACGCGTTTCAGTTTTAAAGCCAAAAAAGAAAAATGCGAAACACATTCAAAAAGTTTCAAAAAACAGATTTTTGCTTGGCGATGATGCCTTTAAGGACATAAAAACAGATGCCGCTGTGCGAAAATTTATAAAAACCGAAAAGGAGAGACTATGTCAAAAGAAGATGTGATTGAATTTGAGGGGGTGGTCGAAGAACTTTTGCCAAACTCAACATTCAAAGTTCGTCTAATCAATGGCCATGTCATAATCGCTTATATTTCTGGCAAGCTCAGGGTGCATTGCATCCGAGTTGTTGAAGGAGACAAAGTAAAAGTCGAAATGAGCCCTTACGATCTTACGAAGGGCCGAATAACCTGGAGAGACAAGGGTTAAAGGAGAAAAAATCATGAAAGTAAGAGCATCCGTAAAACCTATTTGCGACAAATGCAAAGTTATCAAAAGAAACGGAAAAGTTATGGTTATTTGCCCAAAGAGTGCCAAACACAAACAAACTCAGGGCTAAAAAATTAAGGAGAGAAAAAATATGGCAAGAATTGCAGGTGTAGACCTTCCTAGAGAAAAAAGATTGGAAATCGGACTTACCTATATTTATGGAATCGGCCAAGTAACGGCTGGTAAAATTTGTGCTGCAACAAAAATTAGCCCTGACATCAGAGTTAAAGATCTTACTGATGATCAAGTGGCAAAACTCCGTTCATACATCGAGCACAACATAACTGTTGAAGGTGAACTTAGAAAAAAAGTTAGCCTTGACATTAAAAAACTTAACGAAATGGGTTGCTATCGTGGAATTCGTCATCGCAAAGGACTTCCTGTTCGCGGACAAAACACACGAAACAACTGCAGAACAAGAAAAGGCCCAAGAAGAGCAGTTGCTGGCTCATCAAAGAAGGGAAAATAAGGAGATAAAATATGGCAACGAAAACAACAACCAAAAAAACAACAACCACCAGGGTTAAAAAGAGAGTTTCAAAAAACATCTCTCAAGGACAAGTTCATATCAAAACTTCTTTTAACAACACCATTGTAACCTTCTCAGACGCAGCAGGCAATGTTGTTTCATGGTGCTCATCTGGAAAACTTGGCCTTAAAGGCTCAAAGAAAAGCACACCATTTGCTGCACAAACATGTGTTGAAGAAGCAGCAAAGGTTGCAAAAGAACATGGACTTTCATCTGTTGAAGTTTATGTCAAAGGCCCAGGAAGCGGACGTGAAGCTGCAATCAGGGCTTTACAAAATTGTGAACTTAACGTAACTCTCATCAAGGACGTTTCACCAATTGCTCATAATGGGTGCAGACCTCCAAAGATAAGAAGAGTTTAAAAGGAGAAAAGTTATGGCAAGAACAATTGAACCTGACTGCCGTCAATGTAGACGTGAAGGATGCAAACTTTTCCTTAAAGGTGAAAGATGCACATCCAAAAAATGTGCCATGGAACGCCGCCCAGTTATTCCTGGCCAACATGGTGCTTCACGCAGACGTGTGACATTCACAGAATATGGATCACAGCTTCGTGAAAAACAAAAAATCAAAAGAATTTATGGACTTCTTGAAAACCAAATGCACGCTTATTATGTTGAAGCAGAAAGGATGAAAGGAGTTACCGGCGAAAACATGCTCTCTCTTATTGAAAGACGTCTTGACAACGTTGTTTACAGAATGGGCATTGGTGCAAGCAGAAAACAAAGCCGTCAAATGGTTAATCATGGTCTTATCACTGTGAATGGCCGCCGAGTTGACATTGCATCTTACATCACAAAAGTTGGAGATGAAATTGCAGTTAAAGAAAGCAAGCTTGACAAAGAAAATGTCAAAGCAATCAAAGGCATAAAAATCGTTATGCCAAAATGGCTTGAATTCAACTCAGAAACTCTCAAAGGAAAGGTTGTTGCCCTTCCACAAAGAGATGATGTTGATGCAGACATCAAAGAACGTCTTGTAATCGAGCTTTACTCGAGATAATTGGAGGGAATTTATTATGATGGAAATGGAAAAACCAAAAATCGTTTGTGAAGAAGTTGAAAATGGCTCTTATGCAAAGTTTACTGTTGAGCCACTTGAAAAAGGCTTTGGAATCACACTTGGCAACTGCATGAGAAGAACTCTTCTTTCTTCTCTTCCAGGAGCAGCCCCAATTGCAGTTCGAATTGCAGGTGTTGCTCATGAATTTTCAACAATAAGGGGAGTGACAGAGGATGTTGTGGACATAATCTTGAACCTTAAAACCCTTTATGTGAAAGTTGCAAACCGAGATCGCAATTTCATCACATTTCTTCGACTTCGCAAACATGGTGCTGGCGAAATCACTGCAAAAGATTTTGAAGCCAATGATGAAGTTGAAATTCTGAACCCAGATCTTCACATTTGCACAATGGATGATGGTGCAGTGCTTGATATGGATGTTATGATTGGAAACGGACGCGGCTATGTTCCAAGCACAGCCAACAAAGCAAAATTTGACAACATTGACTTTATTGCAATGGACTCCATCTTCTCACCAGTCAAAAAAGTGAACTTCACAGTTGAAGCAACACGTGTTGGACAAAGCGTTGACTATGACAAACTTGTTTTGGAAGTTGAAACAAACGGAACAATCAAGGCAACCGAAATTGTTTCGCTTGCAGGAAAAATTATGACCGAACACGTTGGACTTTTTGTTGACCTTTGTGAAGAAATGGCAAATGTTAACATTCTTGTTTCAAAGGAAGAGGACAAGCAAGTCAAAATTTTGGAACTTCCAATTGAAGAAATGGACCTTTCTGTTAGGTCTTACAATTGCCTCAAACGTGCCGGCGTGAACACTGTTGAAGATATTGTGAAAAAATCTAGGGCTGATATGCTCAAAGTTAAGAACCTTGGAATCAAATCAATTGACGAAGTTGTTCAAAAACTTGAAAGCTATGGCCTTTCACTTCGCAAAGACGAAGAATAAAAGGAGAATAAAATGGCTAACGACAAACTTGGAAGACCATCAAAAGAAAGAGATGCAATGCTTCGCGGCCTTGTGAGCGATCTTCTTTGGTATGGGAAAGTTGAAACATCACTTGCAAAAGCAAAATCAGTTTCATCAATTGCTGAAAAACTTTTGACAGCGGCAATCAATTCCTACAAGGACACAGTCACAGTTTCAAAAGAAATCAAAGATGACAAAGGTGTAAAGGTGAAAACCGATGTTGTCAATGATGGTCCAAAAAAATTGGCTGCAAGAAGAAAAATTATGTCTTATGTGTATGACCGTCAAGAACAACGTGGGGCAAAAGAATCAAAAGCTGCTTTTGATGCGAGAATTGAAGGAATCAATCACCCACTTCTTGAAAAGATTTTCAACGTTTATGCTCCAAAATACGCAGAACGAAAAGAAAAACTTGGCCAAGGTGGCGGCTACACAAGGATTATCAAGCTTGGTGCTCGCCGTGGTGATGCTTCTCAAATGGCAATCATTGAATTGATTTAAATTTAAAAAAATAAAAAATATCAAAAAAATGGGCAAAAATGCTCATTTTTTTGTTAAAAACATATATTTTTCCCTTTTTATTTTCAATGTAATAAATTGTTTGATTTTAAATTTATTTAAATTAACAGCATTTAAATTTGAAATTTCATTTAAAATCAAACAACATTTAAATATAAAAAATTATTAAAAAACGCTTTAAAAAATGTTTTGACAAGGCTATGCCTTGTTTTTTTACATGGTCGAAAAAAAGCGAAATTTTGAAAATAATAAAAAACATTTTGTTTTTTTATAATTTTAGGTTACAATATGAACATGATAAGGACAAAGATTAAAAATATTTTTGTTTCAGGATTACTTTCGCTTACACTGGCGTTAGGCGGTGTAACGTTTTGTCACCTCGGGGGGGGGCAGTTTTAAAAGACGCTGAGCCGTCAATTGCGGAACAAACAACCCCGCCCCAAAAAGAAGAAAAAAATTCATATGCATATTATCTTGCCGCGGACGCTCTTTCTTCGGCAAAAGCAGAAGTTGTGGAAAAAGCTGGCGCGGTGAGTGCAAAATTTGGCGCTCTTACTGACAATCCACAAAGCACAAGTGAAAATTCTTGGCTTGGTTGGATTACGAACAATGTTGCAGATTTTGTTGACGTAGACGCCAGTGAGTCGTCTGGTGCTTTTTTGTTTAAAGATATTGGAGAGCAAAATATCTCTGGAGATGGAACGCAAGAAAATCCTTTTGTTATAAAAACGGTTTATGGTTTTAATTACTTTATGATCAAAGCCGTTATGTTGTCTTATTCAAATCCAGAAAAATATTGGTATGCCGAGCTTGGAGCTGATTTAAACTTTAGCGGCAAATATATGGACTTTGGTGGTTACACCGAAGGGACTTTTTATGGCCATTTTGATGGAAAAAATCACAAAATGAAGGGAATTGTCACAGAATTTGGTGGAGAAACTGGGCAAGATTTGCTCCCAGCATGGATCGCAGGGTTCAAGTTTGATGAAAATGGCGATATGACAAAGGGGGATCAACCCACTGTTTTTGAAAATGTGAATTTTGAAGTTGCCTATCTTAAAAACTGTCCAACTGTTGAAGATTTGTTTGCAAAAACATGTGAAGGCAGCAACAACGAAGTTATAACAGCAAATCTTGAGTTTGTTAATTGTTCAATTGCGCAATTTGACGAAGAGTTAAGCTCACTTAAAACTGCTTTTGCAGATGACATCGCAAGCTGGACCAATGAGGACGGCTCAATAAAACACTTTGAAAATCCTGAAGATATTTTGGGCACAGGAACACAAGACGACCCGTTTGTTGTTTACTCACCAAAAGGCTGGACATATATGGTTTTGAAAACCACAAACAGTGTTGGAGAATGGGAAAAATATTATGTTCAACTTGGCAAGGACATCAATTTTGATGAAGAAGGCATTTATTATGATTTGTGGGACGAGAGCTATATGGAAAGCCCCGGCAAAGGTTTTTGGGGAGAAATTGATGGCAACGGCCATCAACTGACAATCACGATGGGTTCTGAGCAAATTGGAATGTTTCCATATGTTGGTGTTTCTATGTCCGAAGAACAAGGAGCTGAACTTGCAAGCAGCCGAAGTGTGTTTAAAAACATGAAAATAAATTTGGAAACCTTCACAGCACAGGAGCAAGCTTTGGCTAGCATGTTTGGTTCATTTACAATCAATTGTGACATTTCAAATGTTGAAGGAAATGTGTTTATCGCTGGCGAAAACATTGGAATGACATGCGGCGCTTTGGCAGCGGCGGGCATGATGTTGAAAGTTTCCGATTGTGATTTTAATATTGCAAGCAACGCAGGAATAAGTTTGATTGCATCGGCGTTTCCTGCGGCTGTGATGGGGTTAACTTTAGATGGCATGGATAACACGGTTACTTTTGAAAGATGCTCAAGCAACGTGATATCAACGCAATATTTGTGTGGCGACATGGCAAGCGCATCAGCATATGTTGCGAACGCACTTTGCCCAGTAAGCTTCAAGGATTGCCAAGCAAGCGGATATGTTTGGAGCAGTGATGACTTTTATGGCACAGGCGGTTTTGTTTCGATGGTTGATTCGGCTGGATATGATGATGTTGACATTATTCCAGTGTCATTTGAAAATTGTGAAAACAGAACAACCGTTGCGGGAAAAAATGCTGGAGGTTTTGTTGGCAGCGTTGATGGAGAAGGGCTTTGTTGTGATTTAACATTCAAAAATTGTGCAAATTACGGCGATGTTTATGCAATTGTTGGAGATGCAAATAACTTTGGAATTGGATTTGGCAACAATATTTATGCCGGAGGATTTTTGGGCCTTTGGGAAGCGGCAATATATTATGATGGGGAAACAACGCTCAGCATTCAAAACTCGCAAAATTATGGAAATATTTATGGTGGTGTGTGTCAGGCCGGATTTGTTGGACTTGATGAACGAGGCACTGAACGACCAAATTCTAACGGGGAAGAAAATGTTGCCAACCGCGAAATTTCAAATTGTGCAAACTATGGCAATTTGTGTTATCCTGTTTTTCAAGACTTTTCCACGACAGGTGTATTAGGTGGAAGGTCTGCTGGAATAATAAACATAGCAGCGGGATCAATTTCTGTTTCAAATTGCTTTGTTGATTGTGATTTTGTCCAAAATACGTTGGAAGAGTATAAACAAGAAGGCTATTATTCATCATGGGAAAACCGAAACTATGGTGACAATTATGTTGCAATGACCACAGGAGCGGGGATTGTTGAATTTTGGGTTACGCTATCCTCAAGCGATTATCCTGCGCCGATCGTAAAGGAAGTTGCAATCAACAATTGTGTTGTTGTTGCAAATGTCAAAAATTATTTGATGGGTTTTGCCGGACTCGTGTATGGATCAATTCAATCAACAAATGGACAGGAAACTTTTTCTGCAAACAATTGCAAGGTTTTTATTACGACTGAAAACCACAACGCAATAATGAATGACAGTGGACAGGGAAGCGCCGCATTTTTTAAATTGTTCTTAATGGATGGTGATGGGCCAGCAGATTCGCTTAGCATCACAAATTGTTATAGTGAAAATGTTGTGAAAGGAACAAACATACAATATTTTCAAGCTCCGGCGGACCTTCAGTTGACGTATTCTCATCCAAAAAACGTTGTTGTTGACAACATCCAAGTTCATATGTCAGTTGACTTTTCGCTTATGGAGTCCGCCACAGCTGAAGTTATGCTTCGTGCACTGTATGGCTCGATTATATCCTCAAGATATGTCACGCAGCA
>CANQRE010000004.1 GCA_947626175.1 uncultured Clostridia bacterium | reverse complement strand
GGTGTGTGCCTTGAAGCATTTCAGTGATTGAAGCTTTGCTTTCTTCTGCAGACTTTTGTCCAACTTCAGGTATTCCGCCTGCGCCAAGTCCGCCAGTAAGTCTTTCGCCAATTTGAAGTCTGACTGGAGCTTTGCTGATAACAAGAGCTTGCTTGTCAGTGTTCACTGCAACAAATTCAGCGGAATCAACTCCTGCATCGATCATTCTGTTAACAGCGTTATTTCCGCCGCCACCAACTCCGACAACTTTGATTTTGGCAAATGAAGTGTTGTTGTTTTCCATAGAAATCTCCTTATTTTACTAAATTATAATCATAATTTGCCATTTTGGCAAGCAAATTAAGCAAGCTTAGTCAATTTTTAAGTGCATATTTTGCAATGGCATATATAATTCCATCTTCAGGCTTGTCCTTTCCAGGCAAATCGGAATGGCCATATACAATGTTTCTTGACAAGCATTTTGACAAAAAGTCCTTTCCACCTTTTATTTTGCTTGCCCCTGCACCTATCAAATAAACAGGAATGTAGTTTGTTAAATTTATGCCTTGCATAACCAAGCATTGATTTATTGCCGAAGCAATTGCTTCAAGTCGATATGCGACCACTTTGTTGGCATCTTCTTGCGGAATTCTTTGGATTTTTCCATCAACTGTTGGAAGATCATAATAATCAAGAGGCCCTGCTTCCACCGAAATGACAACTTGTTTTTTAAGTCGCTCTCCGTCTTCGTAGGTCAAATCAAAGGTGTCACACAAATCGCTTGTTATGTGTCCTCCGCCAATTGAAAATGATGTTAAAGCCAAAATTCCTTCGCCTTTTATGTATGTAACACTTGTGGACAAAGCCCCAATATCAACAAGGATTGCCCCATCTCTTCTTTCTTCCTCAGGCAAAAGCATTGTTGCGCCGCACAAAACTTCGCTTACATATTCAACGCACACAAATCCAAGGTCGCTGCAAATGCCATTAAACCTTTCAATCAAAGTTTTTTCGCAAAGAATAACCGAAAATTCGCCAGTGAGATTTCGTCCTTTTTTTCCAACAGGGTCACCAAGGTCGTTTTCATCAACAAGATATCTTATGTTTGAAATGCTCACAACCTCGCATTCCTCAGCCTTTGCTTTTGAAATTGCTTGTGAAATCAAATTGTCAACATCATTTTTTGTGGCCTTGCCAAGCCCTTCAATGTTGATTGAAGCTGAAACATTGACAACCTTTGTCATTTCAGCAGGCAAAGCTATATACAGTTTTTTGTCATATTTCTTTTTTCTAAAATCAATTTGTTTGAGAATTTCAAATATGCTTGGAGCAAGGCGTTTTTCATCAACCCACTCGCCTTGAAAATAGCCATCAAAATCCAAAGTGGCAAGCTCTTTGACAAGCAAAGTGTTGTTAACTCCTTCTTGAGCAACAATAACCCTAAGCTTTGCTGAACCAATTTCCAAACAAACGACTTCTTTCTTAAACATTTTTCACCTTACCCCCTTATTCTATTCCTTATGACAAAATTTGTCAAACAAATTTTTTATATTTATAAATTTTTTTGCATACCTATTCATAAAGTCAACTTCTCGCCGTTGTAATAAAGTGCAAAATAAGTGTCCTTTTCTGTGTGATCTGAGCCTATATAATTGTTTATGTGAATTTCTGCGTTTTGCAAAACTTCATCGTCAAAATTTGGTGCAAGAGTTGAAAGTGATTCCAAAACAGAAAACAGCTTTGAAATTTTGTAAGCCAATCCGTATGCAGCGTTGTGCAAAAACACTTTTCTTCCGCTTTGAAGAGTGAGCATCAGGCCTTTTTCCATGTTGTGATAAATTTCATTTTCGCTTTCAAAGTAGTCTATTTGTTTTATTATTGCAAGTTCATCTTCGCGCGTTTTGCCATTGAGCAAAAAGCCTTCATAAAGCTCAGTTAAAAACAAATTGTTCAAAAGCTCGCCTTCTTCGGCGCTTGCCTGCTCATTCACAACAATTGCTCTTGGCTCTTCGTTTGACAAATTCGATGTTTTTTCCAAAACTTTTTGCTGTGAATCTATGAGCAAGTATTCATCTCCATCCTTAAGGGCATACAAGCTTTGTCTTTCACGCAAATGAATGACAAGCTTGGACGGAAAAAGCGTTTCAATGTTGATAACTTCCAAATAAGGAAATGCTTTTTCAACGTTGCTTGCAAACTTGTTCTTTTTCAAAAAGAAAATGTTTTGGCCCTTTTTTATGTTTGCCGATTTGACAATTCGCTCGCCATTATATTGTTTTGTTATGCTTGTCCTGAAATCAATTGAAATTGTTTGCACTGTGAACAGCGTGAAAGATAATATTACAACTGTAACAATCACCACCACAACTGCACAAAGCAAAACAATCCACTTTTTTTTCAATCGTCAATCCTTTTTATGTCACCCCCAAGGCTTTGCAAGTCGTTTTCAAAATTGTTATATCCCCTGTCCAAATGCTTTATGCCTTCAACGGTTGTGTAGCCTTCGGCCACAAGCCCTGCAAGAACAAGCGAAGCCGTTCCTCGAAGCTCCATTCCGGTTACTGGGGCGCCATACAAATGTTTCACCCCTTTGACAAGGGCAACTCTGTCCTTTATATGCACAGATGCACCCATTTTGATAAGTTCCGGAACGTGTTTAAAACGCGATTCAAACACATTTTCAACAATCATTGTGCTTCCATCGCAAACGCAACTAAGCGCCATAAGCTGAGCTTGAAGGTCAGTTGGAAGCCCTGGATACACGGCTGTTTCAATTTTGCCAAGCGAAAGCGGATGACCATCACTTTGCACTTTAATTTTATCATTTTTAATGGTTATTGTGCAAGCAGTTTTGTCAAGTTTGTCGATAATTGCCTGCAAATGTTCAGGTTTCACTCCCTTAAGAAGCACATTGCCTCCGCACATTGCTGTTGCAATCATAAATGTGCCGGCAACAATTCGGTCGCCAATTGGAGTAAATTCGCCACCAGACAGCTTTTCAACTCCTTCGATCACAATTTCACCGCTTCCTGCTCCACGAATATTTGCGCCAAGACTGTTTAAAAACTTTTGAAGATCAACAATTTCAGGTTCGCGTGCCGCGTTATATATTTTTGTTTCGCCTTTTAATAACACGCTTGCCATCATCAAGCTTTCAGTTGCTCCAACACTTGGGAATTCAAGCAAAAGTGTTGCAGGATGAATGTTTTTTGCATCGCAATAAATGTAGCCATGCCTTTCTTCAATATCCACGCCAAGCTTGCGAAAGCCTGACAAATGAATGTCAATTGGCCTTGCTCCGATTTCACATCCACCAGGATAAGCAACTTTTGCTTTTTTAAACCTGCCAAGCAGCGGACCTAGCATAAAAATAGAGGAACGCACTTGGCCAGCAAGAGCACTTTCAATGGAAAAGGAATTTATGGACGCGGGGTCAATTGTCAAGCTGTGGTCGGTTTCCTTTATTTTTGCGCCCAAGCTTGACAAAATTTCACACATGTTTTTTGTGTCTAAATAACAGGGATAGTTATGTAACACAATTTCATCTTCACACAAAACACATGAAGCCAAAATTGGAAGATAGGAATTTTTTGCTGCAGTTATATTTATTTCCCCACAAAGTTTATGTCCGCCACGAATCAATAGTTTACTCATTTTTCCCTCTTTTGTGGTAAGCAACATAGTCACATTTCATTGTATGAAAAAAATGTTGTAAAGTGCCACAAAAGGCTGACAGACTTATATTGCAGCCTTTTTGTGTTGTCTAAGAACGTTTAAGCATAATCCAATTCCGGCCATAAACATCATTACGCTTGTTCCGCCACTTGAAATAAATGGAAGTGGCAGCCCTGTTGGCGGAATTGAGCCAGTTACAACAGCAATATTTAAAATTGTTTGAATTGCAATAATAAACGCAATTCCGCCCGCAAGCAGCGCCCCAAATCTGTCAGGAGCGTTCAATGCGATTTTGACAAGCAGCGTGATGAGCAAAACAAACGTCATCATAAGCAAAATGCAGCCAACAAGGCCAAATTCTTCACCAATCACAGAAAAGATGAAATCTGATTCAGCAAATGGCAAAAAAAGATATTTTTGCCTGGAATTAAAAAGCCCAACGCCAAACCATCCACCCGATCCAAGCGAATAAAGCGATTGGATGAGTTGAAATCCTTCGCCTTGAGGAGATGCCCAAGGATTTATGAACGCAAACAAACGCTTGAGTCGATATGGCTCTATTGCAATCAAAACAGGAACAGCCATAGCTGCAACAGAAGAAAATATTATCGTGTGCTTTTTGCTTATCCCGCCCGCAATAAGCATAAAAAGTGTGACAAACGCAAGGCACATTGTCACCGACATCGATGGCTCAATAATCACAAGTGCGCACATTGCCCCTGCCACCGAAATTGGGACAATAAGCGTTTTGAAGGACTTTATGTTGTCGTGATGCTCACTTAGATACGCCGCCAAAAAAATCACAAGCGCAAATTTTGCAATTTCTGAAGGCTGAAGCGATATTCCAAAAAGTGAAATCCACCTTTTCGCACCATAGCTTTCTGTTCCAATTCCAGGCACAAAAACAAGCAGCAGCAAAGCCACGCTCACCGCAACAAAAAGCCATTTAAATTTTTTAAGTTTGTGATAATCAAAAAACGAAAGCACAATCATCAGCATAAATCCAATCACAATGCCAAAAGTTTGTTTATATAGAAAAAAATATTGATTGCCATAATGATATGCGGCGGAATAACTGCTTGCCGAATAAACCATAACCGCCCCAAAAACAGCCAGTCCCAAAACGACAAAAGAAATTAGGAAAAAGTTAAGTTTGACTCTCACCTTTGACAATCTCCTTGAAAATTTGACCACGCACAGCATAAGACGAAAACTCATCAAAACTTGCACAACCTGGCGAAAGCAAAACGGTGTCACCCTTAACGGCAATTTTCTTTGCAAAAAAGGCGGCATCTTTAAGTGACGAAAAAACTTCACTTGCATAGCCATATTTTTTTGCAACCAAAGCAATTTCATTTGCTGCCTGACCAAAGCATAAACATTTTTTTAGCTTTGGCTTTTCTTCAAATAGTTTTTCAAAATCTAAATTTTTGTTTTGTCCACCAAGCAAAAGCAAAACACTTTTTTCTTGCAAGCTTTCAAGTGCCATTTTGACACATGCAACATTTGTTGCTTTTGAATCATTCACAAATTTAACTCCGCCAATTTGTGCAACAAATTCCAGCCTGTGTGGCGGCGGTGAAAAGGATATTATTGCCGAGCGAATGAATTTTGTTTTGATTTTGCATTCAAGCGCAATTGCAATTGCTGCAAGCACATTTGAAATGTTTTTTTCGCCGATAAGCGGAATTTCGCCTGTTGAAATAATCCGCGTTTTTCCATTATAAACACAGCCATTTTTCACACAAACCCCATTTTTTAGCGTTTTTTGTGAGAAAAATTGCGTTTTTTTTGGCAAATTTAATGAAACAGCGCCTTCATCGTCTAAATTTACAATTGCTTTTTTCCTGCCCTTTGTGTTTTGAAAAATTTTGTTTTTAACTTTTTTATATTCGTCAAAACTGCCATGTCTGTCAATATGATCTTGCTCAATGTTCAAAACGCAGGCGATGTCAGGAGCAAAAAGTTTTGAAAGTTCAAGTTGGAAATTGGATGTTTCACAAACGATGAAACATTTTTTGTCAGTTTTAAGTGCAATTGCCGAAATTGGCATGCCAATGTTTCCGCAAACAAAATTTTTCTTTTTGGCTTCATCAAAAATTTTTCCAAGCAAACTGCAAGTGGTAGTTTTTCCATTTGTTCCAGTGATGGCAATCAGCTTGCCCAAACAAAAAATGCTTCCAAGGTCAATTTCACTTATCACCGGAATTTTGTTGGCAATAAAACCTGCGATGAGATTGTTTTCCCTTACCTTTATTCCTGGGCTGACAACCACTAAATCATATTTGTTTGCCAGCGGATTTTCATCAAAACAAAAAAGGCTACGAAACCTTTTGTCATCATCAAACACACTAACGCACGCCCCAAAGGTGTGCAAAAGACGACATGCACTTGTTCCACTTCCACCAAGTCCGTAAACAAGCACACGTTTGCCACGCAATTTTTTCATCTTCCCTCTTTAAAACACAATTTCCAGGCAAAGACAAATCGCACTGATTAGACCTGTCACCAGTATATATATTGTGACAATGCGATTTTCATGCACACCCTTTTTTTCAAAATGATGATGAAGTGGCGCCATCAAAAACACCCGTTTTTTTGTTTTTTTGTAATATGCAACCTGAATGATGTCACTTAGTGCCGACAAAACGAACATTATTCCCATCAGCGGGATGAGAAGGGCTTTTCCAGAGAACAACGCAAGTGCGGCAATATAGCCCCCAAGTGCAAGTGAGCCTGTGTCGCCCATAAAAATTTTTGCTGGAAAGGTGTTGACCGACAAAAAAGCCAAAAGCCCCCCTGCCACCAAAAATGCCGAAACTGCAAGCATATTTGTTTGCTCTGTTCCAATAAGAGCAACAATTGCGCCAAAAAACAAAAGATAAACAAAGCTTGTCCCGCCAGCCAGTCCATCTAGCCCATCAGTCAAATTCACGGCATTTGAAACTGCCAAAAAAACAAACTCTGCAAAAGGGATGATTGCCCATGAAATTGAAAATGTAAGGCCAAAAAAATCAAATTGCGGATTTACTTCATAAAACAAAAAAAATCCAATCACAAGTCCAATCAAAGCTTGTCCAATCAATTTTTGATATGGCTTTAGCCCTTCATTTTGATGGAAATGGACTTTTAAAAAATCATCCAAAAACCCCAAAATTCCAAATGCAAACATAATGATCAAACTAAGCCATCCCAAAAGCGAATTTTCCCACAAAAAAAATCCGCCTCCGACTATGCTTGCCAAAATAAAGATTATCCCGCCCATTGTTGGAGTTCCCGCTTTTGAGGAATGATTTTCAACATAGTGCAAAATCGTTTGCTGTGCCCTAAGTTTTTTGCATGTTGCAATCATCGGCTTTATCAGCAAAAGCCCAATTATAAAACTGGTGCAACAAGCCAAAATAAGCTTAACTGAAATGTTCAACGTTTGCATCTCCTTCTATCACTTGAAATTTGCTGCGGAAAAATTTGTAAACTTCCTCAAAATCATCATAAGGATATTTTGTGTCACCAATCACTTGCTCTTTTTCTGCTCCCTTTCCCGCAAGCAGCACCGTGTCGCCTGCCTTTGCCTGTTCAAGTGCAATTTTCACAGCCTTGGCTCTGTCAGGCTCAACAAAAGTTGTTCCTTTTGTGATTCCTTTTTGAATGTCACAAATGATTTTCATTGGATCTTCATGCCTTGGATTGTCACTTGTCAAAACTGTGACATCTGAAAGCGATGAGCAAATCCGTCCCATGATTGGTCTTTTGCCTTCATCCCTTTCTCCGCCGCATCCAAACATGGTGATAAGTCTGCCCGATGTGAATTGCCTTGCGGTTTGTATTGCTTTTTCAAGCCCATCTGGAGTATGTGCAAAATCCACAACAATATTTTTGCCATCTTTTTTTAACACATTAAATCTTCCATCAATTGGAGGAGCATATTTAAGTGCCAAACAAATTTCTTTCACCCCAATCCCAAGCGATGAACAAACCGCAATCGCCCCCAAAGTGTTTTCAACGTTATAATCCCCCACCAAATTTGTTGAAACTGAAAATAGTTCATCGTTACAATTGCAAAAAAATTCAGTTCCCTGCAAAGTTTGATTTATGTTCACAGCAAAAACATCACTTGGCGAATTTATTGCATACGAAATTGTTGGAATTTGATGCTTTAACAAAAACTTTTCAAGATCTATGCAATCAGAGCAAACCACTGCCAAAAGAGATTGCCTTTTGGAAAAAAGCTTGTGCTTGGCTTGCTCATATTTTTCCATTGTGCCAAAAAAATCCAAATGATCTTGCGTTATATTTGTCAAAACCGAAACTTCAAACTTTATGCCTTTCAGTTTTTCAAGAGCAAGTGCATGAGCCGAAACTTCCATAACAACATATTCAATTCCTTCGCTTTCCATTCTTTCAAAAATTTCATGCAACATATCTGGATCTGGGGTTGTGAAACCTGTTGGAGTGTAAGGCCCATCTGTTTTGTAGCCCAGTGTTCCAATAAGTCCAACTTTTTTCCCTGCACTTTTCAAAATATGATAAACAAGATGCGTGATGGTTGTTTTTCCATTTGTTCCTGTCACGCCAATGATTTTCATCCTGTCGCAAATTGAGCCGTGGAGCCTTTTTTCCATGAGAGCAAACGATTTTCGCGAATTTGAAATTGAAAAGCAATTTTTTATGTCATACTTTCCTTCCGCAAGTGAAATGCTTGCTCCATTTTCAAATGCTCGCAAAATTTTTTCTATTGCTTGCTTATCCCTTTTCAAAAGCAAAAAAACATCTCCTTTTTTGACCTTGTCACAATCAATACAAATTTTGTTTACGTCCAAATTTTTGATTTCTTCTGGCAGATTGTCAAGACCAAGATTTTTGATTAAATTTGCAAATTTCATTTTTGCTCCTTATGCTTTTTTAGACTACATCATTTTGCAAACTCTTTTTATGCAAAGCCAAAAAAAACCTGTTTTTTGACAATGTTTGCAATGTGTGTGTAAAAATTCATTTTTTTGAATATTTATTCATATTCGCGTTTGCAAATATGTTTAGTGCTTGTGACGAATGAACAAAAGTTTGCTCATCCATTTGTTTTTTTCTAAGCTTTGCATTTTGAACAAGTTCAGCCACAATTTCTCGCATGTTTGAAAACAAATAAAATGCAAGCGACCCAGGAACAGTGTTGATTTCGTTCACAAACAACTTTTCATTTTCGTCCATAAGATAATCAACTCGCACAACGCCTTCACATTCAAGTGCCTTGCAAATTTCTTCAGTTTGATTTTGAATTTTTTTCGCAAGTTGTTTTTCAATCTTAAAAGTTTGACTTGGCTTTTTTTCAAGATATTTTTCATCAAAATCATAAAGGCCTTTGCTTTTGACTTCACACACTTTTGAAGCGACAAACTTGTTGTTTGTGGAAAGGCACGCGCAATTAAATTCACGCCCATTTTCAATAAAATGCTCCAAAATCACCTTTTTGTCATAATATTTTGCAATTTTTATGCTTTCTGTGAGTTGTTGCTCATTTGTGCATTTTTGAATACCAATGCTGCTTCCACCTCTGGCAGGTTTGACAATAATGGGAAACGAAAGTTTTTCAATCGCCTGTTTTTTGTCGATTGAAAAACCACAAACATAATCACAAACGCAAAAGCCATTTTCTTTTAAAACGGCTTTGGTCACCGCCTTATCCATGCACACTGCACTGGCAATCATGGATGGGCATGAAAATGGAATGTTGCAAAGGTTTAACAGCGCGCTTGCCGAGCCATCCTCGCCATTAAGTCCATGCATGCAAACAATTGCGCAGCCAATTTTCAATCTTTTGTGCCTTGGGCCTTTGGTGAGGCAAACGCTTCCCTGTCCAAAATCAAAGCTCACCCTTTTTTTGTTTTTTGCTTTCTTTGCAAAGTTTGAATAAGTATGCACATCACTCAAATTATCTGCCGTAAAAAATTCACCTTCATGCGTGACATACACCGGCAAAATTTCGTAATCGAGCTTGGCTGCATTTATCACCTGCAGCGCAGTTATAATTGAAATGTCATGCTCAACACTTTTTCCGCCATAAAGAACCATTATCCTTTCCATTTTTATTCTCCTATTTATAATTGTCCGGCAAATCGTTTTCAAACAGCACAACACAACCCTGTGTTTGCACGCTTTTTAACACTTCCGCCTGCTGCCTTCGATTGGATGCAAAATGAATATGCTCTTTTTTCATCCCCCCGGACTCAGCCCCTTTTGTTAACGCCGTTTTGTTTGTTTGATTCATAACAATAAGTTCGTCACAACTTTGCCCCATCATTTTTCCAAGGAAAAAATTTTTTTCATATTGCTTTGTTCCTTGCTCCACCACTCCCGGAGAAATGATAATCCTTTTGCCCTTGAAAAGTTTTATGCACTCGCATGCCTGTTCTGCTCCCAAAATGTTTGAATTGTAAGAATCGTCAATAATTGTGCAGCCCACCCCTTTGATGAGCTGAAGCCTGTGCGGCGAAGGACGAAGATCGGCAATTGACGCAACAATTTCTTCTTCGCTTAGTCCAAGCATAAGCGCCATTGTCATTGCCAACAACACATCATGAATAAGTGCGCTTCCAATGATTTGCGTTCGTGATTTGTAAGTTCTGCCATTTATTTCAAACGTTAAAAGCGTTCCTTTTGATGAATATGACGCCTTTAAAAGCTTGACAGGGCATTTTTCACTTCCAATCAAACATTTTTTGCCGTGATAGCAATCATAAAGCTCCTTGGAAACATCACAATATCCGTCAAACACGATCATTTTTCCGTTTTTCATCGACGAACAAAGCTCAAATTTTGTTTTTTTGATGTTTTCCAGCGATCCAAAGGTTTCAAGATGCTGTTCCCCAACCGCAGTCATAATTCCATATTGCGGCATGAGCATTTGCATAAGTTGTGCAATATCGCCCTGACGCCTTGCTCCCATTTCCACGATGATGATTTCGTCCAAGTCCTGCAAATTTTCTATTGCAGTTTTGCACAATCCCATTGGGGTGTTAAAATTTTTTGGAGTTGTGCAAACCTTGAATTTTTTTCGCAAAATATGTGCCAAAAAATTTTTTGTCGAGGTTTTGCCAAAGCTTCCAGTTATTGCAATTTTTTCGCCGTGAAAGTTTTTAAGAATTTTGCATGCTTTTTTTATGTAACAACGCTTTATCGCTTCTTCAAGCGGCATAACAAGGCAGGCTGAAAAAAGAAATATGAAATTTATTAAAATAAGCTCAATTGCAATTCCCACAAGCCACCATATTTCATCAAGCAAAGCAAAATATGGAATTGTTAAACACATAACAACCACAAAATCCGCAATCAAAAGCCTTGCCATCCTTTTTGTGAAAACAAGCTTGTTTTTCCCACCAAAAAGGTTTGTCAAAGTGTATATTTTTTTCAAATATTGTCTAAGCGAATATCCTTCAAGCTGCAATTTTTTTGCAAACGGAAAAGACAAAACAAACAATATCAGCCCAAATATGATTGCTATCAAAATTTTCATCCATTTCTCTCCTGTAAAAAAGTGTCAACAATTTGATAAAATCTTATTTTTCTTTCCAAAAAGCAAAAATGGCCGCAAAAATCAATTAGCTCAAGTTTTGAGTTTGAAATCAACTTTTGCAGCCGCCTGGCCATGTAAATTGGCGTTTCGGTGTCTTGTTTTCCAAAAACGATGAGAGTTGGGCATTCAATAAGCGGACAATATTGTTCAAGATGAGTATTAACAACATTTATAAAAGTTTTTTTCATGCCTTCGCTAAGACGAATAAAATCATTGGAACCTTTATTTTTTTGCTTAAAACCCAATTTTTTGAGCATTTTATACTTCCAAACGCGAAAATAATAACAAATATTCCTATGTGGCTTCATTCCCGCACTTGAAACAAGAATCAACTTTTTTACAATTTCCTTCCTCATTGCAGCAACCAAAATTGCCACCCTTCCACCAAAAGAATGCCCTAGCAAAGTTATGTTTTTCAGGTTCAAATGCTCACATAGTGATATGAGCATGTTTGCATATGTAAAAATTGTCCAATTTTCACATTGTTGGCTCTTCCCAAAAGGCGGAAAGTCAATTGACACGCTTCGCATGCCTTTTAGGTGTGATTTAAGGTCGTTAAAGCATTGATTATCTTGTCCCCAGCCATGCAAAAGCAAAATCACAGGCTTTGAACTTTTGCCCTTGATTTGATAATAAATTTGACAAGATTGAAATTTGAAAATCACAGTGATTATTTATGAGATTTAATATTTTTTTGACACATTGTAAAATCATTTTGATATTTTGCAAAAATTTGCTATTATAAACATAGCAAGACATTGCGAGACTTAAAAAGGAAGGTAAACAAATTTGAAAATCACAGATGTAAGAGTAAGACTTGTAAGCAAGGATGATGCAAAACTTAAGGCTGTTGCATCAATCACAATTGATGACTGCATTGTTGTTCATGACATCAAAGTTATCAATGGCAGAGATGGACTTTTCATTTCAATGCCAAGCAGAAAAACTCCAGATGGAGAATACAAGGACATTGTTCACCCAATCAACACTGAAACAAGAGAAATGGTGAAAAATGCAATTATAGAAGCTTACGAAGCAGAATCGAACAAAGCTGAATAAAAAAAAGCATCTAAATTTTAGATGCTTTTTTGTTGCAATTTTTTAGGCTGCTTTGCAAGCCGTTCCTTCAGCGCACACACATCCATCACACGTGCAGGTGCCCTTTTCACATGTGCATTCGCTCTTGCCGTGTTTTTTTGTGCAGCGGCATTTAAATCCGCCAGTGTTTGCAGTTGCCGAAAGTTTTGTTTGTTCAGCTTTTATTGGCAAAACATATCCGCCTTCTTCACGTCCACCCCAAATTTCAGAGTCAAAACCTTTTTGAGTCATGGTGGTTATGTTGAGCACTTCAGTTCTTTCACAAACTTTGATATCCGCTCCCCAGAACAGATATGCTGTTTGAATTTTCACTTCCACTCCACCTATTTCCATTTTGTCATAAGGCACAGCTTCAAACACAACTGCACTCAAAAGTGGGAAGTATTCGCCAACAATATATGTGTTTTGAATCACTCCATATTGATCAGGATGAACTTTGAATGGTGATGAAGTTTCAGCATATTTTGTTGAATTTACAAATTGAATCACATCAAGGAATCCTGCTGAAGCTGATGCGCTTTCAACAAAGTTTGGATCGATATAGCTTAGGTCAATCACTGAACCCTTTTCAAGATAAACTGTCATTCCTGCAGCAATTTCTGATGCTTCAAGCCCAGCAGCTGTCATGCAATTTGAAATTTTTCCATAAAGTCTTTCAGCAAATCCGCCAGCATATTTTGACTGCATAAGGAATGATTTGGAAACATAACTTTGTTCAACATCGCCCGCACATATTCCAGCAAATCCGCCAGCATGATATGCAATAACAGTTCCTGCGCTTACAACGCTATACAATATTTTTGTTCCAGGGGCTGTTCTTCCAGCAATTCCACCGGCAAAAACATTTTCGTTGTTGATGTTAAATCTAATGTTGTTAACGCTTCCCAAATATGAGCTTTCAACGCTTTGCTCGGTCATAAATCCAACAACTCCGCCAACATAAGCTTCGCCGGCAAATTCTGAGCCGTTGATTGTGAATGAGTTTGCCGCTGAATCAATGATAATTCCAGCATTTTCGCCGCAAATTCCGCCAATAAACAACCTTTTGTCTGCGTTTGAAAGAAGGTCAAGGTTAAATCCGCAAGCTGTGGAAGAAGAAACTGTTCCTTTGTTTTTTCCAACAATTCCGCCCAAGTAAAAATCTCTTATGTCACTTGTCGAAACAATGGTAACAACCGCAATCGTTCCAGATGAGCTTTCGTAAATTGTTTGTCCTTTGCTGTTTGTGGCTGGAACTTTTTCGGTTTCATAAACAGGGTTGCCGTTTTCGTCAATGATTGGAACTTCTTCAGTTTCATAAACAGGATTGCCATTTGCATCAACAACTGGAGCACCATTTTCGTCAACCTTTTGCACTTTTTCAGTTTCATAAACAGGATTGCCGTTTGCGTCAACAACTGGAGTGCCATTTTCGTCAACTTTTTGAATTGGGTTGCCATCGGCATCTTTTTTCACAACTTCAACATCTTGTGTTTTTGTTTTTTGAATTTGATTGCCATCTTCATCAAGTTTGAACTGATCCACCATTGTGGTTGTTGCGTTTGCTTGGCAATTTTCAATTTTTCCGCTGTTATATCCTGCAATAAGTCCAACATATTTTTTTGTTGAAATTGTCACATTTGAAACTTGGCAATCCCTGATTGTTGCGTGGCTGTTGTAGCCCACAATTCCGCCAACAACTGTTCCTGTGATGGTTGAATATGAATCAAAGGCGGTGGATTCTTCCAAATGAATGCCTTCGATGATTGTGTTTTCGCCGGCAACATATCCAAAAATTCCTGCATATCCACCTGTTGTTTCAGTTATGTCAATGTTTTGGAATGTTATTGTTGCTCCGTTTTCAGACAAAATTTGGCCAATAAAAGGTTTTTGCAATGTTCCAATTGGCTCCCAAGCTCTGCCTTGCTCTGCCCCATCAAACACAACAGATTTTGTGATTTTGAACAATCTGTTTGCGTTTGGAGTTGTGCGAATTCTTGTAAGAGCAAGTTTTAAGGAATTTATGTCGGAAATTTCGTTTGCGTCAACTCTGGTGATAAATGGCTCATATTCAAGATTGCCACCATCAAATCTTTCAAAGCCAAGGTTTATGGACATGTCTTCTTCCAAATACCACACATTCCTAAAGTCAAAAGATTGGAAAGTGTCTTGCTTTAAGGCATCGTTTGCTGAGATATATTGTGCGTCCAATGGATTTTCGCCATAGTTTCTGTAAGCTGGCGACATGAACACGGTTGGAGCAGAATAATAAAGATTTTCATAAGTTCCAAGTGTTTTTGCATTGTTTGCGCCAACTTCAGCGCCATACATTCCAAAAATTCCGCCAAGACATTGGCTTGTTGTGTTTGCTTTGTTGATCATGACAAGCACATTTGAAACATAGCTTTCAAAAATTTCGCCATCATCCGCTTGTGCATATCTGCTAAGGCCTGCAATTCCACCAAAATATGTGTAACTGTCCGTCAATGGCAAAAAGTTTGCATTCAATTTGACAAAGCAGTTGTAAATCACTCCGCCTTGATTTCGGCCAGCAATGCCTCCGCCAACATATTTTGATGAAACTTCAACATCTGCTGAAACAATGTTGATTGAAGCATAATGTCCACTGCTTACACGGTTGTTAAGGCCAACAACGCCGCCTGTGTAAGATTCAAGTTCATAATTATTGACAACTTTTGAGTTTGTGATTTGGCACATTCCAATCCAGCCATAGTTTTTGCCGGCAATCACACCTGCATAAGTGAAGCGTCCATCCACAACAACATTGTCAAACACAATGTTTTCAACCCTTCCCGTTGGAGCTATTGTTGCAAAAAAGCCACCAACGCCATAATTATATGTTCCCTGAATTATTTGTGCGTTTGAAATTTTATGCCTATCAATTCCGCCGGTCAAACTTCCTGAAAATTCATCTATTGCAATTTTGCCGCCCGCATCATATCTGATTTCTCCGCTTTCATCAAGAATTCCGATAGGAAGCATTGGCTTTGTCATTGTGATGTCGTTCACAAGTTCATAATGGGCATAATAGCTCCATCCATCAAGTCCAATGTGAAGCAAATCATCTTCATTTCTTAAATAATAAGGATATGTTTCCGACCCATCACCAACTTGGCAAAGCACTTCAAATGTTTCTGAAGCATAGCCTTCGTTTGTTGAACGAAATGTAAGTGAAGTTGGGCCAGCAACAAGAGCTGTTATTGTCCAGTTTTCAATGTCCACTTCCAAATAGCCTTCAAAGTCCTGATCAACCGTCATTTCGGTGTAGGAAGCCGGATGCTCTCTTTCAATTGGAATTGGCACTGTTTCGCCAACATTTATGTAATACTTTTCACTTGTTGCCATCAAATTGGTGATTTTTTCGTCATTTCTGACAACATAATAAATCGAAACGCCCGCAACAGCCAAGACGATTGTGACAACGATATACATCAAAAATCTTTTCATGTTTCCTCCATGAGCCAGCATTTCGACTCGATATGGTTTTGTTTCAAACACATT
Source organism: uncultured Clostridia bacterium (assembly GCA_947626175.1). Classification (GTDB taxonomy): domain Bacteria; phylum Bacillota; class Clostridia; order Christensenellales; family UBA1242; genus Caccovivens. Next base: position 13,984 of record CANQRE010000004.1, on the reverse strand, counting down.
ATACATTCCTTTTGCCCAAAAGTCAATACCCCTAAATTTTTAAAGAAACAAAAAAAGATGCTTCAAAAAGCACCTTTTTTGATATTTTTTTTGCTTTTACATCAGTTTTGAGCCATCATCAGTTTCAATAACTTTCAAAACATTTTCTTCCTTGCCTGTGTCAGCGTTTAAATATATATAATATGTTTGTCCTTGTTTTTCACATTGATATTCAAAGCAAATCACCTCTCTTGAATAATCAAGTGGAGCAAGCACAAGGCTTTTGTTTGTGACCAAAAACTCTTTTGAAATTTTTCCTTCAAAATCTTCAGCGGTGTGACTTGGTTTTTTAAGAGCTCTTGCCACATGGTTTAAAAAGTAGTTTGAAGCATCATAGCCAATCACCGTTCCGCTTCCAAGATCAACCTTGACTTTGACAAGATCAGGATACAAAACAATTCCGTTTTCAGTTGGAGCAATGTTTAAATATGTTTTGTTTTGCAGAGATTGTTTCCAAACGATTTTTGGATTGTTTATGCCATTTTCTTTTGCAAAATCAATGGCAATTTTTTCCGCATCTTCTTGAGATATAACTTTTTCATCTGTTTGAGTTCCGTTTCCACTCACCGTTAAAATATGTCCGCCAATTTTGGAAACTTGAACATACAATTTTTGATTGTCAGTGTTTGTCACGTGATAAGCAAAAGTTTCAAATCTTGAATTTATTTCGCCAGAATAGTCAATATCCACATAATTTTTGAATGTTTTTTCGATTTGCTTTTTGCATTCTTCTTTTGAAAGCATGTCGCCCTTAAGACCTTTCACTGTCATGTCAAGTTCGGCATCTGAAAATGGACCATCATATATCATTGCTGGATAATCCACATCCTCGCCTTTTATTTTTGATATTTCAATTGTAAAATTGTTGTCGCCGGCGTCAATATCCAAGCTTTGCTGCAAAATTGAATAATTTTTTTGAACTTTTTTGACAAATTTGTTGATTTGCTCTTTCATGTCGGCAACACTGTCATAAAGTTTTTCAAGGGTATCTAAATCTTCTTGCGACAAGTTTTTGCCCTGTGAAAGTTTGTCCGCAAGAGTTTGCGTGTAAGCACCCATTTGATTGATAAACTTCACGCTGTCAGCAAGTTTGTTTTGTGAAATTGGCAGCGATGAAATTGAGCTTTCCGCAACTTTGCTCACCTGTGCCACTTCCATGAGCATTTTCTTTTGAAAAGAGCCTGAATCAGCTGAAAGAACTTTGCTAAGTTTTGTTTCAGTGTTGTTCACGCTTTCAACAAGATCATATAGGTTTTTTTGATACACATTTTCAAGTTGAACGCCATAATCGTCCATTTTTGCTTGAGTGCAGCCATAAGCCACGCCAAAGCCAATTGTGCTTGCACTTAAAATTCCAACTGCAACAGAAAGGCCAATAATAAGGCCTTTTTTTGCTTTGTTTTTTCTTTTTTCAACTGTTAAAACATCTTTTTCTTTCATCATAACCCCCTATATTGCAAACACATGCTTTCCAATTTTGACTTTTGTGGTTCTGGAATAAATCCACTTGCTTGTTGCTGTTGATGCGTTATAGAAATATAGGCAGCCATAAGTTGGATCCCAGCCATTCATTGCATCACGAGCGGCGTTGTAAGCAGTTTGGTTTGGCTCCAAATTTATTTGTCCATCTTGAACTGATGAAAATGCCCAAGGTTGATATATAACTCCTGCAATTGTGTTTGGAAATTGTGGATTTTTAACCCTGTTCAATATCACAGCGGCAACAGCGACTTGTCCTTCATAAGGTTCGCCGCGTGATTCAGCATAAACGCATTTTGCAAGGAGATACAAATCGCTGCTTGATTGTGACGAGCTGGATGAAAGCCCAAGGGCCTTTAATGTTTTTGGGCCAACTATTCCGTCAACCACAAGGCCATAATCGCGTTGAAATGCTTTGACCGCACTTCTTGTTCCGCTGCCAAAAATTCCGTCCACCGACTTTTTGTAATAGCCAAGCGACTTAAGTTTTTGTTGAACTTGTTTGGTTTGGCTTGTTGTAAGAGCGGTCGAAACTTCTTGCTGTGAAAAATATGTATTTGTAAATATCACCCCGCTGACAACCGATGTTGGCACAACAACAAACAAAAGTGTCAGCGCAAGGACAATCAAAAATTTTTTCAAAATAAACCTCCTAATCTCTTTTTACTCGGTTTATTATGTCCCAAATTTTTGAAATATACTCATAATTTGTCGAATTTTTGCTTTTTGTAAAACAAAAGGCTGGATAAACAAGGCACCACCAATTGTTGCCTTGCCCGCTTCCAAGGTCAACAATCAGCGCGTCATATTCCCCTGCGGGCAACGTTAAGTCGTCATAAGCCCTGGCAGGAAACTGCTCCTTTGTCAGCCTTGATTTTCCTTGATAACAAAACCCATTTTCTTGAAGGACTTTTGACGCAATGTCGTCAATATAAGAAAGATTGTTTGAAATTATGTCCTTTGCCTGATCTTTTGTTTCGGCATTTGCAAGCAAAGGAATAAGTGCTTCCACAACGGCGTCCTTTACCTCATATTTGACTTCTTGATCAACGCTTGAATTTGAGTTCGCACGGATGTGGATTCTTAGATATTCATTTTCGCTGCCACTTCCAGCAAAAAGAGGAGCGCAAAACATTAAAACTGACAGTGCAACGGCGCAAAGAGCGCAAACAAACCATTTCATAAAAAACTTCCCCCTGTTTCAGAGAGAAGTTTTGACACTTTTTCAAAAGTTAAACTATTTATTTTGATAAAAAATGATGATTCCTTTGTTTTCAGCAAGTGGAAATGCAACAAGTGGATTTTGTTGCGAAATCATGCTTTCCTTCACCCTGCTCATTTTTGCAATATCCCAAAGCGAAGCGCCTTCTTTGGCAAAAACAAGTTGCATTGCATAATCCCTTTCATTAAGGGCTTCGCCTTCTTTTGCTTGCGAAATCACAGCTGAAACATTGTCTTCACTTATGATAACTGTGGCTCTAACTTTGCCGTCAAAAAATATTTCGCGGCCCTTTTTCACAGCAACATCAACATCTGTCAAAATGGCATTTGTAAGCAAAACTGCATTTTCACTGGCTTTTGTTTTGTCGGAAAGCACAAAAGGCACTTCAATTTCAACGGCGTTATATGTTCCGGTGTCATCATTGAGATACACAACTGTGGTTTTTGCAATTCCTTCCACGCTAAGCTCACCCGCCGAAACAAATGTGTTTGTCACTTGAGCGGAGCTTGCAAATGTGAACAAAATTTTGTCAACTCTTGGCTGCTCAAGATCAAGAGTGAGCGAGCCATCAACTTTTCCTTCAACACATTCCATTTGCAAGTTTTTGGACATATCAAAACTTTCAGTTGTGATTTCAAGCTCGCAATTTGTGCTGTATAAGTCAACAACCATATTTTGTTTTGTTTCTTCAAAAGCATATGCAGTGATTTCAAAAGGCACACTTATTGTGATTTTCCCGCCGCGGTCATCTTCTTCAATTTTTGTGACGATGTTTTCGCTTAAAACATTGCCAATGGCTTCAACAGTGCTTGCTCGCGTCACGCCTTCAATTTGAATTTCTTCCTTGAATGAATCAAAAATTTGATTGGATGAAAACTTGTCATTTTCATCAATAAACAGCACATTTGTCACAATGTCGCCGCTTGTGGTGACAAAATTGTCTCCCGGCAAAGCTTCCTTGACAACAACGTTTGATTGCACCGCCAAAACTTTTTTGATTTTTTCACGCGATGAGGTGACAGCGTTTTCCGTTGCCGAAGTTGTGCCGCTTCCAACAAATTTGAAAACACTCACCTCTTCTTCTTTCATACACATGTTTTCATCATTTGAAGTGATTGAATTGTGCTCAACTGTTTGAATCAAAATGCCTTGCTGCTCAAGCACAATTCCCACCGTTGCCTCATTTCCAACAACAGATTCAATTGAATGATCAATTTCCTTTAAGCTGATAATGGCTTTTTCGCCGCCTTTGATATTGTCAGATTCAAATTTGGAAGAAAATGGGCATGAAGCAAAAGTGCTGCCAATTTCACCTGATTCAAGTTGATAAATCATGCAAATGTCAACACGGCCATTATATGACGCCACGCCGTCCGTGATTTCTTGATTTGTGGCATATGCATTAAATGACAAAGCAAATATCTTTGAAATATCACCTTCCGCCGTCACCTTGCATGATAAGTTAAGTTCGCTTTTTGGCAAACCTACCTTTTTCACAACCTTGAAATTATTGTTTTCAAACGCCATCTTTTCCCCCTTAAACACTGCCCCCACCGGGCGGCTTTTCTTGCAATATTGTATTTATGCAAAAAGCCAAGTATTCCAAAAATGTTTAAAAATTTTTCAGATGGAAAAAAGAATTGAAAGGAGTTATATATGAAACGCGACACAGGCGAATTAAATAATATAAAAGATAAAATAAAATCCTTAAAAGGCGAAGCCATTGAAATGAGCATAAACCGCGGAAGAAAAAAAGTGGAACAAGTTTGCGCGGTTGTCAAGGATGTTTATCCTTCAGTTTTCACGGTGAAAATTGAAAATTCACGCCAGCCACTTCAAACATTTTCTTATTTTGATATTTTGTGCGGAAACGTTATTATTCAATAATTTATGAAAAAATTGGCAAAATTTGCTTGTTTTTGCCATTTTTTGCTTGGATAAACTGATTTTATTATATATAATAATTCCATGAATTCACAAATAAGAAAAAACAAAAGCAAAACTTTTTTCTATTTGCTTTACAAAGGCTTGTCCGGCGACTATTTTTTTTATTTTGCAATTGACACAATGTATCTAAGCCAAGTCAAGCTTATGTCTTTTTCATCTATTTCGCTGCTTATAACTGTTTTTGCACTTTGTTATATTGTTGTTTCAATTCCAATGGTCCATATTGTGAAATGGCTTGGAACTTCAAACGCATCAAGAATTGGAACATTGATGTTTTTGATTTCAGTCGTCATGTTGTTTTTTGATCCGTGGGTGATTTTTGTTTCAAGGTTCTTTTATGCCACAGGCATTTCAATGAAGCAAATTGCCGAGCCAAAAATTTTGAAAGACAATCTCAAAATGTATGGACTAGGCGACAATTATGCAAGATATAACAGCTATTCAAAATTTGTTTATTCAATTGTTGACGCGGCAACGTGTATTGCTGCAGGATTTTTGTTCAATGTGTATGTTTACGCCCCAATAATAATGTGCGGAGCAATTTTGTTGATAACATTTGTTATGTCGCTTTTTGTTAAAAATGAAAAGGAAGCATACAAAAAAGAGCATTTCATCGAGCACAGCTCATCAGCTCACAAGCATGAATATTTGCATTTGTTTAAATATCACACAACATGGCTTTTGCTGTTTTTCGCAGCATTGTTTTTTGGACTTATTGCGTGCGGAACCGACATCAACAAAATGGTCTTCCAAGAAATTGGATTTTCATCGCTCACAATTGCCATTGCAGCATGTTTGATAAGGGTTGTCAAAGCCTTGGGTTCTCTTGGGTTTGGGCCAATTTACAAAAAGCTGAAGTTTTCATCAATATATTTGGTGATTGCAATCATTTCTGTCGGAATGCTTGCCATTGGCCTTGGCGGTCTGTTTTTGGAAGGAACCACTGCCCTTGTGATAATCGGGATTGGCTCAGCACTTCTTTACACAAGCCTTGACTGGTTTGACCTGATAAGGGTTGATTTTGTGATGAACAGCCAAGGACTGACAAAAAGGCAATCACTTTTGTCAATAACAAACATTGGAATGTATGGCGGAAGGCTGGTCATTTCTCTTGCCTTAAGTGGAATTTTGTCCACACAACTTGCTTCAACCGCAAACTTGATTTTGGTGGGGTGCATAATTCCATTTGCACTGATAATTTCACTGTTCTTGTCACGCAAGAGAAAAATAAACAAATATTAAGATTTATCCCACAAACATGTCAAAATTTACAAAAAAACGGGTTAAACCCGTTGTTTTTGTAAAAATTACTTATTTTTTTAGTTTTTTGATTGCTTTTTCCCTGTCGGAGGCATTGAAAACATAGCTTCCACTGACCAAAATGTCCGCCCCAAGTTCACTGAGCAAATGAGCATTTTTTTCATTGACTCCGCCATCAACTTCAATCTTGAAACAAAGTTTGTTTTCATTTCGGAATTTGTTGATTTCACTCAGTCTTGCAAAAGTGCTTTCCATCATTTCCTGTCCACTTTCTCCTGGCTCAACTCCCATCAAAAGCACAACGTCAACATAAAAGAAAAAACTTTTCACATCTTTGATTTGCGTGTTTGGCTTAAAACTTATCCCCGCCAAAGCTCCTTTTTTTCGCGTTAGACTTAGTGCTTGCAAAAGCTCGCGTTTGTCAGCAAATGCTTCATAATGCACAGTCAAAATGTTTGCACCTGCGTTTATATATTCTTCCAACGTTTGGAGAGGCTCTTTTGTCATAAGATGCACATCAAGCGGAATCAAGGATTGAGAATTTATGCTTTTGACAAATGAGCTGTCAAAAGTTTTGTTCTTGACAAATTTTCCATCCATAATATCACAGTGCAACAAATCCGCATAAGGCTGAATTTGCTTTGCATAATCAATTATGCTTTGTTTTTCTTTGAGTGGATCGGTGGATGGTGCAACATCAACTTTTCTTTTCATATTTTCTCCTTTCTTTCAAATTTTGATATATTTTTTTGTAGTTTTCATATCTTTCTTTGCCAATTTTTCCATTTTTGACGCCTTCCCTAACCTGGCAGCCAAAATCATTTATGTGCGCGCAAGAAGCAAATTTGCATTTGGAAACAAAAGGCCGAAAATCTGGATAATATTGTGCAAGCTCCTTTTCACTTAAATTCAGCAAACTCTCGTCAAATTTTGAAAAGCCAGCAGTGTCGGCAATATAACAATTGCTTTTGATTTTGTTTAAACTCACAACTCGTGTTGTTTGTTTTCCACGAGCAACTTTTTTTGCAAGCCCGCCAACTTTTTCCCTTTCTTCCCCAAAAATTGCATTCATGATTGAACTTTTGCCAACTGCGCTTTGTCCTGCAAATGCACACACTCCGCAAAGCATTTTCCTTAGGGATGCACAATGATTTGTTTTGGCACTGACAAACACAATTTTTGTTATGCCAGAATAAATTTTCAAAATCTCTTCTTTTTGTGTTTCACTTAAAATGTCACTTTTGTTCACACAAAGAACATGTTTGATTGAGTTAAGCTCGCTAAGCAAAATAAGTTTGTCCACAAGCAAAAAATCAGGTTTTGGAATGGGAGCAATCGTGATGAAAAGCTTGTCAATGTTTGCAATCGGCGGTCTAAGCAGCAGGTTTTTGCGGTTGTAAACTTTTTCAATAACAAAATCTTTTTCGTTATATTCCACTTGATCGCCAACAAAAATTCCTTGTTTTTTTAGCCCACCTCTTGGCACACAAACATTTCCATCAACAAAAAATTTGTCAGCAATTTTTTTTGTGACCAATCCTTTCATGAACCCTCCAACAAGCTGCTTCTCAGTTGCCCGCAAGCTCCGCCAACGTCATCGCCCATCGTTCTTCGTTTTGTTGCAGAAATGCCTTTTTCATTAAGATGCTTAACAAACGCATAAGCCTTTTTTTGATCGGTCCCCTTTAAAGATCTTTCTTTGACGGGATTAAGCGAAATAACATTCACATGGCAAGGCATTCCTTTTAAGAGATTTGCAAGCTTGTCCGCTTCTTGGAAGCTGTCATTTTCGCCTTCAATAAGAGTGTATTCAAATCCTATTCTGCGCCCTGTTTTTTCAAAATAATAATTGCACGCTTTCAAAATTTTTTCAATTGAAAAAGCGTTTGCAATTGGCATAATTTTTTTTCGTTTTTCATCACTTGTTGCGTGCAAAGATATTGTCAAGTTCACCGAAAAGCCATCGTCCGCAAGTTTGTATATCATTGGCTCGATTCCACAGGTTGAAATTGTGATATTTCTTTGGCTGATGTTAAATCCGTCTTTGTTTGTCACAAGTTTTAAAAACTTTGTCACCTCATCATAATTGTCAAACGGCTCGCCCATCCCCATGAGAACAATGTTTGTTATCGCTCTTTTTTTAAGAGAGCCATTTTGGTCACGATTTGCAAGCACAACTTGTTGCAAAATTTCACCTGCGCTCAAATTTCTGACAAGGCCATTAAGCGTTGAAGCACAAAATTTGCACCCCATTCTGCAGCCCACTTGCGTTGAAACACAAAGTGTTAGACCATACACATATTTCATAAGCACGCTTTCAACAAGATTTCCGTCTTTCATTTTGAAAACATATTTTGTTGTTCCATCCTTGGCGACAAGTTTTTTTGTTATTTCAAAATTTGGCTCATCTTTTTCAACATCTTTTTTAAGCTTTTCAGGCAAATTTGTCACTTTTGCAAGTTGTTTTCCATTTAAAATTGCATCAAAAAGTTGCTTGCCACGAAATTTTGGCCAGCCCAAAGAAACAACATATTCATTTATTTCGTCAAGTGACAAATCTAAAAGCATCAGTCCACCGTTTCCAAATTTCTTTGTCCATTTAAAAAGGACTTTCCGTCCATAATTTTTCCATTTGGACTTATCAAACTCAAAATTTCAATAGCCGATCGGTCACATTCAATCAAAAAATGTTTTTTGTCGCGTATGATTTGTTTTGGAAAATATAACATGTTGTCAGGAGCGATTTGTGCCTTAAGCACCTTCACTCTTTGCCCATCGATTTCAAAATAGCAACCAGGGTTGTGACTTAACGCTCGCACTTGACCCAAGCACACACAACTTGGAGAAGTAAAGTTAAGCCTGCCATCTTCTTTTTTTATCATTTTTGTGTAAGTTGGCTCGCCCTTTTGAGACACAAAAACAGCTTTTCCTTTTTCAATTTTTTCAAGCCCTTTTGTCAAAAGTTTGACACTTAGGTTTGCAAGTTTGTTTTCCAGCGACAAATAATCGTCTTGCGGAGATATATCCAAGCTTTCCTGCTCCAAAATTTCACCACTGTCAACTTCATAACGCATTTTTTGAATTGTGACTCCGGTTTGAGTCATATTTTGCAAAAGTGCAGTTTGAATTGGAGTTGGGCCTCTTAAAAGCGGCAACAAAGATGGGTGAACATTTAGTCCAAGCTTAAGCGACAAAAAATCGTGTGACAAAATTTGTCCAAATGACGCCGTCACAAAAAGATCAAAATCCAGTTTTTTTATTTCGTCCAAATGTTGATTAACTTTTTCAAATTGCAAAACTTTGATGCCCTGCTTTGTTGCAAACTCCTTCACTTCTGGGGCTTGCAATTTGTGTCCTCGGCTTGCTGGGCGATCGGGTTGACAAATCACTGCCACAACTTTATGTCCGGCAGCCAAAATGCCTTCAAGCACAATTTTTGCAAAATTTGGTGATCCCAAAAACAATATTTTCATTTTTTCCCATGCTTTTCAATATATTCTTTGCCATGTTCGCTTTTGTCGATGAACAAAATTCCATCAAGATGATCAAGTTCATGGCACACGCAACGAGCAAAATATTTTTCGCCTGTGATTTGATAATGATTTCCAAGTCTGTCCTGAGCTTTGACAGTGACAATATATGGGCGTTTGACTTTGTCATTGAATTGCCCAACGCTAAGGCAGCCTTCATCGTCAATTTGTTCACCTTCCTGATGAATGATTTCAGGGTTGACAAATTCAAAAAAGTTGCCATTGACATCCATCACAACAACGCGAATCGGCACTCCCACTTGAGGCGCAGCCAAGCCCATGCCTTCATTTGCATACATTGTTTCGCGCATGTCGTCCAAAAGTTCAAAAAGTTCGTCATCAAACTCTGTCACCTTTTTTGAAACGCGGCGCAATCGTTCATCTGGAAATCTTAAGATTTTTCTTTTTGCCATAATTTCTCCTAACTCATATTTTCTGGATTTACTTCAAAAAACACACTTGATTTTGGTGCTTGCAAGGTGCAATCAAAAATTTCGTCTTCAATTTGCTTTTTCCCTTTTTTGAGCCTGATGATGACTTGATATCTAAACGAGTTTTTGATTTTTTTGATTGGTGATTTCATCGCGTCCATGTAAATGATATCATCAAAATATTTTTCTCTGACCTTTAACAGCCTATTATAACATGTTTTAAGCTCATCTTTTACAACATTTTCATCATAATGCGAAAAAAGAATGCGAATTATTTTTGAAAAAGGCGGAAATTGAGCTGTTTTTCGAATGTTTGCTTCTTTTTTGAAAAAACCTTTGTAATCATAATTTGCAGCAAATTTGTAAACATAATGCTTTGGCGAATAGGTTTGAAGGTCAACCTTGCCTTCAAATTGGCTTCTTCCTGCCCTGCCTGAAACTTGGGTTATGAGTTGAAAACATCTTTCTGTGCTGCGATAATCGGACCGATACAAACTTTGATCTGCATCCACAATTCCAACAAGCACAACGTCTTCAAAATCATGACCTTTTGCAATCATTTGCGTTCCAACCAAAATTGAAGGGCGAGTGGAAGCAAATTCTTCCAAAATTTTTTGATGCGAACCTTTTTTGGAAACAGTGTCATTGTCCATTCGCAAAATTTTGACGTCAGGGAAAATTGAATGAAGCTCACTTACAATTTTTTCAGTCCCCACAGCCCCTTGTTTGATTTTGTCAGAGCCGCATTTTGGGCATTTGTCCAAAACTTTGTATTGTTTTCCGCAATAATGGCATTTAAGCCTGTTATCTTCCCTGTGATAAACAAGGCTGACGTCACAATCTTTGCAAATTGCCAAATATCCGCATTCCCTACACATCATAAATGAGCTATATCCCCGCCGATTTATAAAAATCATGGCTTGCTTTTTTTCATTTATCACTTTTGCTAAATCAGAAATAAGTTGAGTTGAAAAAACAGTGCTGTTTCCAGTTCGAATTTCATTCATCATGTCAATGATTTGAATTCGTGGCAAAGGCTTGCCATTTGCCCTGTCCGGCATTTCAACAAGTTTGATTTCGCCATCCACCGCTTTTTGATAATCATCAACGCTTGGGGTGGCACTGCCAAGCACAAGCGGGCATGAATTATATTTTGCCCTTTGCGCGGCAACCGTCAAAGCGTCATAACGCGGATTTGACTCCGACACATATGACTGCTCATGCTCTTCGTCAACGATGATAATCCCCACATTTTCAACTGGAGCAAAAATTGCTGACCTTGCTCCCACAACAACTTTTGCCTGTCCAGCAAAAATTCTGCGCCACTCATCAAAGCGTTCGCCGGCAGAAAGATTGCTGTGAAGAAGTGCAATTTTGTCGCCAAATCTTGCCCTAAATGTTGACATAACTTGGGGAGTTAAAGAAATTTCTGGCACAAGCATAAGTGCTGTTTTTTGATTTTCAAGCGCACGCGAAATAAGGTGCATATAAACTTCGGTTTTTCCACTTCCAGTCACGCCATGCAAAAGATATGTTCCATTTTCTTTTATGCTTTCAAGTGCCAAATTCTGCTGACGACTTAAAACAACTTTTTTGTCGGGCCTTGAACAAACATAAGGCGAGCGATGAACTTGCTCTTTTTCAATATTTAAAAATTTTTTTTCAATCAAAGCTTTAACAGCGCTATCGCCAAACTTTTCTTTCAAAACTGAAAGCTTGACTTTTTGCTCTTTTTCAAGAAATTCAACGATTTCAAGCTGTTTTTTTGCTCTTTTTAACGCATTTTTGTCAATATTATTGCCAAGAGAAACATATTTTTCAAAAAGTTCACGCACTTTGCCTTCACGAATTTCGCTTGGCAAAAACAGCCTTAAAACTGAAGTTTGACGAAGGTGAAATTCGTCACACATAAACTTCATAAGCTTTGTCATTTCCGGCTTGATGACAGAAAAGTTTTCAACGCATGAATAAATTGATTTAAGTTTGTTTGCAGGGACAGACGAAGTGTTTTTTAAATCAACAACAAATCCTTGCAAAGTTCGCCCGCCAAAAGGCACAAAAACACGCATGCCAGTTTTCACATCAAGATTTGCTGGCACAACATAATCAAACACTTTGTCAAGGGCTTTTGCGTCCTGATCAATCACAACTGAAGCGAACACCATTTCTCCTAAAATAAAATTCTATCACCTTTCGGCAATAGAATTATATCATAAAATTTTTAATTTTTAAATCAAATAACTGAAGGTTTTACTTTCTCCTGATAAACTTCTTCGCAAGCAATGCTGATGGCTTTTTTGTCAGAGCCTGCAAGTTCGCTGTGCCTTACGGTTTCAATTTCCTTTGCGCGCTTGATGATGAGGTTGCAAAGAATATACATGTTTCCATCTGTTTTTTTAACAAGTTCATCAATTGGTGGATAAAGCATCATAATAAATCACCTCTTTTTTAATTTTGCACAAACATTTTAGCACAAAATATTTTTTTTGTAAAGTGTTTGAAAAAAATAAAAAAATAAGGCACGAAACCTTGTTTTTGACTTAAGCTGTTTGTGGAATAACTGCCGTTGATTCTTTTGCTCCCAAGCAATTTGCAATTTGCTGTTGGATTTCGATTCCGTCTTCAACCATGTTAAGGTAGGCAATCACTTCAGGAGTATAGCTTGGGCGCTCCTTTTTGCTCAAATCTTCACAAAACAGTGCCATCCTTTGCAACTCAACATTTTTTACATCCAAGCCAAAGTTTGGATCCTTGAACAATTCAGGTGGAAGCTGCAAGCAATTGATTTCTCCATCATAAAAAGCTCCGATCTGACCAGCTTGCTTGATACCTTTTTTGTTGTAATCAAACACTTTTCCGTTGAAAGCAATCACCTTGAGTTCTCCTTCCACGAAACCAAACCAACACTTTGCGTCCTTGCCCTTGACTTCACCGGGCATATATCCTTCTGGCATTTGAGGACGAACTGATTTTCTTCCAGCCTGTCCAACCCTTTTTATAATTTCTTTTTTATCAGGCTTTTTTGGCATACCTCTCTCCTTTTATATTTCAAATATGGACATTCTTCCGCATTATTATACAATTATTTTAACACATGCTATTTTTTTTGTAAAGCAAAACGCCGACAAAAAAACAAGGCCTTTTGAGCCTTGCTGTTTTGTTTAGTTTTGTTTTGTTTTGATAGCAAGCCAAACTTATTCAATTGTTGTCCAATTTGCATAGCCTGAAGGCAATGTTATTGAGCTGGTTGCCGCCTTAATCCCAAGCGTTGTTTTTGTGCTTGCAAATGGCATTCCTTCGCTGCTTGCAACATATTCCAACGAATAATCAACAAGCTTGTTTTGGCTGTCAAATTCAAATTTAAAAGTTCCTGAAGATGTGTCTGCTCCTTCGGTCATGTTGAAATCCATTTTGTAATATTTGCTGTTGCCACTGGTTGACTTGTAATAAACGCTGTCGTTCTTCACCCCTGACAGAAGTTGTTTTGTCAGCGATATATTGCTGTTTTCATCAAGCTCTGCCATGCACAAATAAATATATTTTTGGAAAACCTGATTTTCTGAAAGTTCGTCGTCATCACCGCTTTGTTTGCCAGTGTAAGAAACATGATATTTTGATGTTCCATTGTCAATATACAAAACATTGTCACTAAGCCAAAATTCACCTCTATAAGTTTTTGTTCCTTTAACAAGAATTTTGCCGTGAGCAATTTCGTTGTGATTTTCAGTGTATGTTTGCAAATCCACTTGATAAACAAGTTCATTGTCAACATTTTGCGCATAATGCACTTCTTTGTTTTGCAAATGGAACGATGCTGCGTTAAGGCAAGCGTCAAACTCATTTTGTGAAATTGGCGACATTGTGGAATATGGATCCACTTTTGGTTCTTCTTTGTCCGTGCATCCAATCAGCCCCACCACGCCAACACACGCGCACGCACACAAGCCAAGTGCGATTGCTGAAACAAAAGATTTTTTCATTGATACCTCCAAATTTTGAAAATGTGGATATCTTTTTTGAAAAAATTGCCACTTTGTGGATAATTTTTTCAAAATTTCCAACTTTTTCCTTCAAAA
>CANQRE010000003.1 GCA_947626175.1 uncultured Clostridia bacterium | reverse complement strand
AGGCCTGCATAAGCATATAGCCCATTTCAAAAAACGTTAAGCCGCCTTCTTCGATGCGTTTGGCATAAATTTCATTTGCAAGCATTTTGTTCACATTGAAATGAACACCAACTTCGCGCATGAAGTCAATGTAGGAATAATTTGAAAACCAATCGATGTTGTTCACGATTATTGCCGGATTTTCGCCGTCAAAATCGAGAAAAATTTTGAGCGTTTCCTTGATTTTTTGAACGTTTTGCTCAATTTGAGCCTTGCTCATCATGCTTCGCATTGTTGTTTTGCCAGATGGATCGCCGATTGAAGCCGTTGCTCCGCCCATGAGGAGAATCACCTTGTGCCCTGCCTTTTGGAAGCGGCGCATGATGAGATATGGCAAGCAGTGACCGATGTGAAGGCTGTCCATTGTTGGATCGGTGCCCTCATACACCGCGATTGGCTTTCCGCTTTCAAGCATACTTTTTAGGCCTTGCTCGTCAGTGCATTGATACAAAAGCCCCCGCTCCTTCAGTGTTTTATATAAATTTGTGTTAATCATATTTTTCTCCTTAAGATGCATCGAGTGCGTTTGTTAAAGCCCGTTTAAGAGAATACGCTCACGCATTGAATGCCTCTTTGCCAAGATAGATGGCTTTTTTGCCAAGCGACTCCTCTATGCGCAAAAGTTGATTGTATTTTGCAACTCTTTCGCTTCGGCATGGAGCTCCCGTTTTGATTTGTCCGCAGCCAAGGCCAACAACAAGGTCGGCAATAAATGTGTCCTCTGTTTCGCCGCTTCGATGCGACACAACCGCAGTCATTCCATTTTTGCGTGCAAGCTTGATGGCGTCAATCGCTTCAGTGAGCGAGCCAATTTGATTTACTTTGACAAGAATTGAAGTTGCAACTTTGTTTTCAATTCCTTTTTTAAGCCTTGAAACGTTTGTCACAAAAAGGTCATCGCCAACAAGTTGAATTTTTTTGCCAAGCGCTTTTGTGAGCTTTTTCCAGCCTTCCCAATCTTCTTCAGCAAGGCCATCTTCTATTGAAACAATTGGATATTTTTTCACAAGTGATTTGTAATATTCCACAAGCTCATCGGCTGAATATGTTTGACCGCTTTTCCAGAAATAATAACTGCCCTTTTTGCCTATTTTTTCGGCTTCGTCAAACATTTCGGTTGCGGCAACGTCAAGCGCGATTGCAACGTCCTTGCCTGGCTTGTAGCCGGCAGATTTTATCGCTTCAACAATAAGCTGAAGCGCCATTTCATCGCTTTCAAGATTTGGAGCAAAGCCGCCTTCATCGCCAACAGCTGTGGCAAGGCCTTTTGACTTTAAAACCTTTTTGAGCGAGCCATACACAACAGCGGACATTTCAAGTGCCTGCGAAAATGTTGTTGCGCCGATTGGCATGATCATAAACTCTTGGCAGTTTACGTTGTTGTCCGCGTGCTTGCCGCCATTGAGAATGTTGAGCATTGGAACTGGAAGCACTTTGCCTGTGCCGAGATATGCGTGCAAAGGTTTGTTTTCCGCTTTTGCAGCTGCAACCGCTGTGGCAAGGCTAACACCCAAAATTGCGTTTGCACCCAAACGCGCTTTGTTTGGCGTGCCATCAAGTTCAATCATTTTTTTGTCGAGCGCTTTTTGGTCAAAAGCGTTCATTCCTTTGACAGCTTTGGCAATTTCGGTGTTCACGCTTTCAACAGCGCCCAAAACACTTTTGCCAGCATATATTTTTTTGTTGCCATCACGTTTTTCAACAGCTTCAAACGCGCCTGTTGATGCGCCAGAAGGAACTGCAGCCCTTCCCATCACGCCATTTTCAAGCGTTACGTCAACTTCAACAGTTGGATTTGAACGAGAGTCCAAAATTTGTCTTGCATGGACTGATTTGATTTTTAATTCTTTCATATTTTCACCTCAACAGTTATTTTAACAAATTTGCTTGCCAAAACAAAGTGATTTGAAGGTGAAAAACAAAATGATTTTGCTGCAAAGAAGCAAGATGATTGCTGTTTTGTTGTCAAACGCAAAAAGCATTTGCTTTTTTGAACGCAACAGGCTGTTGCTGCTTGTGTTTTTGGCAAGAATGTGCTAAAATTTTTGCGGAGATAAAATGAAAATCAGAAAAAGCTGGTATGACCTTTTAAAAGACGAAACCGAAAAGCAATATTTTGTGACATTGCAAGACTTTTTGCGTGACGAAAGAAGCAAGTTTGACGTTTATCCCGAAGATGACCTTGTGTTTAACGCCCTAAACTTTGTGCCTTACGACAAAGTGAAGGTGGTTATCATCGGTCAGGACCCATATCACGAGCCTGGGCAAGCAAATGGGCTGAGTTTTTCAGTGTCAGACCCAACACCGTTGCCGCCAAGCCTTGTGAACATTTTTCAGGAAATCAAAAACGACCTTGGCTACTCTCCAAACTCAAGTGGAGATTTGTCTCGCTGGGCAAAGCAAGGAGTGCTTTTGCTCAACACCACTCTCACCGTTCGAAAACACGCCGCAATGAGCCATCAAGGCAAAGGCTGGGAACAATTTACGTCAAAAATCATTGAACTTTTGGCAAAAAGAGAGCAGCCGATGGTGTTTATGCTTTGGGGTTCACACGCTGGGCAATTTGCAAGCCAAATCCCCGCTCGCCACCTTGTTTTGCGAGCGCCGCACCCAAGCCCAATGTCAGCATATCGCGGATTTTTTGGATGCAAACATTTTTCAAAGTGCAATCAATTTTTAAAGTTGAACGGAATGCAAGAAATCGATTGGCATTAATGTTTTTGCTTAAAAAAACAAAATCAAAAGCCTTGAACAATTTTAAAAAACGCCTTTGCGATGCAAAGGCGTTTTTGTTTTTTTTGTCAATATGTTGTGTGTATTATGTCAGAATACCGCAAATATGTTGATTTTAGTAATTTACTTCAATAAGGCCAAATTTTTGATCCTTGCGGCGATACAAAACATTTACCTTGCCTGTTTCGGCATTGAGAAAAATAAAGAAAGTGTGGCCAAGGCGCTCGATATAATCCTTTGCTTGGTCAACTGAAATTGGATCAAGATCAAATGATTTTGTTTTGTAAACATCGGCAAGTTTTTCTTCAGGCTCTTCGGTGATAAACTCATAGGCATTGACTTCTTTAACTCGAGATGATGCAATCCTTTTGTCCTTGTGACGAACAATTTGACGCTCAATTTTTGGAAGAGCAAGGTCAATGTTGTTGAACATTTCATCACTTGTCACTTCACTTCTGTAAAGAGTTCCTTTGTTGACAATTGTAAGTTCCAACTTTTGAGTTTTGTTTTGCTCCGAGCAAACAACTTTTGCCCTTGCATCAGCGCCAAAATACTTTGATAAACGCTCCACTTTTTCAGTGATGATTTCTTTGAGTTTTTTCGAAATCTTGTAATTTCTTTCAACAAATTCAATTTTCATGTTTCTCTCCTTTTTGACTTTACTATTGTAACAAATTTATCTTTTTTCTCCAAACAAAAAGAGATATTTTTCAATATTGACACCAAGGCTTTTTCATGATATCAAGCCAGCGATGTGTCAATTTAAAAAGCGAAGGCAAATGCCTTCGCTTTTTTGTTTTTTTGAAACGATTGTTTTTATAGCGATTAATCCCTTGAAGTGAATGTCAGTTCATCATTTTCGCAGTCGATTTCAATCACGCCTTTGTCCTTTAGCTCGCCAAGCAATATTTTTTCGGCGATTCTGTCTTCCACTTCCTGCTGCAAAAAGCGTTTGAGCGGCCTTGCTCCATATTCAGTGTTTGAGCCTTTGCTTACGATATATGACAGTGCGTCTTCTGTGAGCATGATTGACAAATCCTTTTCCTTCAGCCTTTTGTTTATGCCAGAAATAAGAAGTTTTGCAATTTTTACAAGTTGCGGCTGTGTGAGCGGCTCAAACACACAAATCATGTCAATTCGATTGATAAACTCTGGCTTAAATTTGTTTTTGAGCGCTTGCATATATATTTCTTTGTCCGCCACATTTTCCTCATCTTCGCCAAATCCAAGTTTTTTGTTTTGCTTTACTTCATCTGCCCCTATGTTTGACGTCATGATGATGATTGTGTTTTTGAAGCTTACAGTTCTGCCCTGGCTGTCAGTTAGTCTGCCGTCATCCAATATTTGCAAAAGTGCATTAAAAATGTCTGGATGCGCCTTTTCAATTTCATCAAAAAGGATTACGCAATATGGCCTTCTGCGAACTGCTTCCGTCAGCTGTCCGCCTTCATCATAGCCAACATATCCCGGAGGAGCACCAATGAGTTTTGAAACCGAGTGCGGCTCCATATATTCCGACATGTCAAGTCTGACAATGTTGTTTTCGCTGTCAAACATTGCTTCGGCAATTGCTTTGCTAAGCTCTGTTTTTCCAACGCCAGTTTGCCCCAAGAACAAGAACGAGCCAATTGGCCTTTTTGAATCCTGAAGGCCAACACGCGACCTGCGAATTGCCTTTGCCACAGCCGAAACTGCTTCATCTTGGCCAACAACACGCTTGTGGAAAATTTCTTCAAGATGCAAAAGCTTGTCCCTTTCACTTTCCGTCAGCCTTGTGACAGGAATCCCAGTCCATTTTGAAACAACTTGCGCAATTTCATTTGCTCCAATTTGATTTGTTGCTTTGACTTTTGGCTTGAGCGAAGATTGCTTTTCCTTTAGCTGAGTTTCAAGCTTTATGATTTCAGATTGAAGCTCCGCCGCTTTTTCATAATTGCGTTGAAGCGAAGCATCATCTCTTGAAGACGACAAGTGTGCAATTTTGTTTTCAAGATCCTTTACTTCCTGCGGCTTGACAGAAAAGTTGACTTTGGCCTTTGAGCAGGCTTCATCAATAAGGTCAATCGCTTTGTCAGGCAATGCCCTGTCCATGATATATCTGTCAGAAAGCGTTGCCGCAGCAATTATGGCTTCATCACTTATTTTAACCTTGTGGAAAGCTTCATAAGTGTCCTTTAGGCCTTTTAATATTTGAATTGTGTTTTCAACTGAAGGCGGCTGAACAACAATTGGCTGAAATCTACGTTCAAGTGCTTTGTCCTTTTCGATAAATTTGCGATATTCATCAGTTGTTGTTGCCCCAATTGTTTGAAGCTCTCCCCGCGCAAGATATGGCTTGAGCATGTCCGCTGGCGGAGTTTCACCACTTTCAGAGCTGCTTGCCCTGCCAAGAGTGTGAATTTCATCTATGAACACAATTATGTTTTTGTCCTGAATGATTGTTTCAATGGCGTCCTTAAGTTTTTCTTCCATTGAGCCGCGATATTTTGTTCCAGCCATAAGCCCGCCTATTTCAAGCGAATAAACAACTTTGTCCTTTAAGATTTCAGGCACATTTCCGCTTACAATTGCTTGAGCAAGCCCTTCAACAATCGCCGTTTTTCCAACCCCAGCTTCACCAATAAGAACAGGATTGTTTTTTGTTTTGCGGCACAGTATTTCGATAACTCGCTCGATTTCATCTTCCCTTCCAATCACAGGATCAAGTTTGTGTTCCTTTGCTTTTAGGGTTATGTCACTGCCCATTGAAAGCAATTTTTCAGGAAGGGTGCTTTTAAGCTGTGATTCGCTTGCCGAATTTGCTTGCTTTGCCCCGCTTGATTGATTGAGCGAAGTTGTGAGTTTGTTATACAGCGACTGAAGATCAACTCCATAATGATTTGCCAAAAGTTTGACCGCAACAGAGCCTTGCGATGACAAAAGCGCGAGCAGCAAATGCTCTGTTCCCAAAAAGGAATGATTGAAGCTCATTGCATATTGTTGTGCAATGCGGAAAAGCTCTTTTACCCTTGGCGAAAGTTCAACTGAGCCAAAAGCCTGCTCTTCAAATGAATTTTCGCGGAAAAGCTCAAACAAATCTTCTTCCGTCACACCATATTCCGCCAGCATTTTTGATGCCAACGACTCCTTGACCGATGTTATGCCATACAAAATATGCTCTGTGCCAACAACATCGCTGCCAAACTTTAAGGCAACTCGGCTTGCATTTTTGATTACCTTTTCAATGCTGTCAGAAAAGAAATTTGAACCTAAATTCATTTTTCACCCCCAATTGTTACAAGGTTTTTCACCATCTTTGATATATACTCCGCTCTCATGCGATTTTCCTTTTTTTCTGCCGAAAAAGTGCGAAGAGAACGCAAAAATGCCGAACCACCATGATAATATAACTTCATAAACAGCTCAATGTCTTTTATTTTTAACAATCCCAGTTCATGTCCAAATCGAACAAGCCCAAGCAGGCGGAACATTTCCTTTTCTTCAAGAAGATAGGCGTTTTTGATTATCGCAAAAGCCCGAAAAATTTCGTCACAAAGCTTGTCATGATTTTTCTCAAATATTTGCTGTCTTAAACTTGTTTCTTGATTATATATTTCAAAGAAAAAGTCGCTGACCCTGTCAATTATTTCCTCTTCACTTAGCCACAAAAGGCCTTGATTTGAAATTTGATACAAATAGCCAAGCCCTTCGCTTCCTTCGCCATACACTCCGCGAAAAGTTAACCCTTCCTTGCGGGCATCTTTTTTGAGATGTTCAATTTGGCCGCTCATGACAAGAGCAGGAATGAAAACCATCACTGACGCCCTCATCCCTGTTCCAAGATTTGATGGCGAAGAGGTTAAATATCCCAGTCGCTGATCAAAAGCAATTTTGAATGCTGCGGAAATTTTTTCATCAAGCGGAAGAAGAAGCGAATACGCCTTCATAAGATTAAATCCGCTTTGAACGCTTTGAAGACGCAAATGATCTTCTTCAAGCATCATCACAATTATGCTTTCATCTTCATTTGTTGAAACAACAGAAATATCCTTGTTGGCAATAAGCTCCTTGCTGATGATATGTCTTTCCAAAAGTGCTGTGCATGACGAAAGCGGCATATCCTTTAAAAATCTTGTGTCAAAATCTCCTGAAGCTGACAAAAGCGCGCTCATCGATGACGTGATGAAATCTATTTTGTTTTCATCTGTAAGCAGCGGCATAAACTCTATGTCCGAAATGTTTCGGGCAAGACGAATGCGTGATGAAATTGCAACTTTGTCAAAATTCGTCATGGCTTCTCCTTGTTGGCGCTCTGCCATGAAACTGCTTTCCTTCAAAAAGTTCATCCACCAAACATGCAAGCGGCTCAATTTGACTGTAACAATGCTCGCAGCCCACAAAACCGCTTTCCTTTATGCTTTTGAATGTGCTTCCACAATATGAACACTTTTGATTTTGCAAGTTTACTCCTTTTCAATTCCTTTCATTGTCAGCGAAATCCTTTTTTTGTTTAAATCCACCGACAAAACCTTTACATCCACAACTTGTCCAACCTTTAACACCTCAGATGGATGGCGAATGAACTGATCACATATTTGCGAAATATGAACAAGCCCGTCCTGATGCACTCCAATGTCAACAAATGCGCCAAAGTCCACAACATTTCGAACTGTTCCTGTGAAAATCATGCCTTCCTTAAGATCTTCCATTGTGATCACGTCACTGCGAAGAACATGCTTTGGCATGCTTTCACGAATATCTCGCCCTGGCTTTGAAAGCTCGCTGACAATGTCTTTCAGCGTTGGAACTCCAACTCCAATTTGCTTTGCAACATTTTCTTCGCCTTTGAGTTTTACAAGGCCTTCAAGCCCCAAATCGCCTTTTTTGACGTCTTCATCGCTTAGCGAAAACATTTTTAAAAGTTTTTCCGCAGCTTCATACGCTTCAGGATGCACCCCGGTGTTGTCTAAAATGTTTTCACCATTTGGAATACGCAAAAATCCTGCGCATTGCTCAAACGCCTTTGGCCCAAGCTTTGGAACGTTTTTAAGCTGCTGCCTTTGTTTGAAACCTTTGATTTTTGCCCTGTAAAGAGTTATGTTTTTTGCCACAGGCATGCTAAGGCCTGAAACATACGACAAAAGCGATGGCGAAGCGGTGTTAAGGTCAACCCCAACGCTGTTTACGCAATCTTCAACCACACCAGTCAAAACTTCGGTGAGCCTGTTTTGCGGCATGTCGTGTTGATATTGCCCAACACCAATGCTTTTTACATCGATTTTTATTAGCTCCGCAAGAGGATCTTGAAGCCTTCGGGCAATTGAAACCGCACTTCGAAGCGAAACATCATAATCCGGAAACTCCTCCGCCCCAAGCTTTGAGGCAGAGTAAACTGACGCGCCGGCTTCACTTACAACCGCATACGAAACCGGCCTTGAAAGATGCTTTATAAGCTCGGCAACAAAAATCTCCGCTTCCTTTGAAGCAGTTCCATTGCCAATTGAAACAACGTCAACATTATATTTTTCAATGAGAGCTTTGAGCTTTTCAATGCTTTCTTCTGTTTTTGATTGTGGCGGAGTTGGATAAATCACAGTTGTTGCAAGCACATCGCCATTTTTGTCGATAACCGCAATTTTGCAGCCCGTTCGATATGCTGGGTCTAAGCCAAGAATTATGTTGTTCTTAAGCGGAGCTTCCATCAAAAGCGGCTTTAAATTTAGCTCAAACATTTTGATTGCTTGTTCGCAAGCATTGTCGGTCAGCTGCGAGCGCATTTCTCGTTCAAGCGCTGGAAACAAAAGCCTGTCATAGCAATCCTGCACCACTTCTTCCATCAAATCATTTGTGGAAGGATTGTCCTTTTTGAAGGCAAAGCGAATTTCTTTGAGCATAAGCTCGCGATTGATTTCGGTTGTCACCTTTAAGCATTTTTCCTTTTCACCACGATTGATTGCCAAAATTCTGTGGCTTGGAAGTTTTTTTACTTCCTGTTTGAAGCCATCATAGCCCTCATAAGTGAGTTTGTTTTCGCCGTCCAAAAGAGTGCATGACAAAAACGCTTTGTCCCACAAAATTTCCCTTAGCACTTTTCTTAGGTCGGCATCATCGCTTATGCGTTCGCTGACAATATCTTTTGCGCCGGCAATTGCATCACTGACCGATGCAACTTTGTCGCTGATATATTCCGCCGCCTTTTCAAGAATGTTAACGTCCTTCTTTTGACTTTGCAAAATGTCAGCAAGCCCTTCCAGCCCATTTGCAATTGCAATAGATGCCCTTGTTTTGCGCTTTGGCTTGTATGGGCGATATATATCTTCAACTTCGGTCATCGTTCGGGCATTTTCAAGTGCTTTTTCAAGTTCATCTGTCCACTTGCCTTGCTCAGTGATCACCCTTTGAACCTTTTCCTTTTCTTCAGCAAGATTTCTTAGATATTTCAGCCTGTCGGCAAATTCCCTTAGCACTTGATCATCACACGAGCCGTGCATTTCCTTTCGATAACGCGCAATAAATGGAATTGTGCAGCCTTCATCCAAAAGGCTGATGATGTTTTGCGCATAAGTTTGTTTAAGCCCAAATTCTTGAGCAAGAGTTTCTTCAATTTTCATAAATTTTCCCCTGTTATATATTTTTTAATTTTTTCAAATGAAACAATGTTTGGATTTTCAAGCATTGACAGCGTGGACAAATACAGCATTTCACATTCCCTGTTTAAATCTATTTCGTCATAATCATCGCTTCCCACACTGACCACAAGGCCATGCTTTTGCATCAAAACTATATTTGGCATCAAATTGCCTTTTTTTGCATTAGCCCTTGGACAAATGACAACTTTTGTGCCATATAAGCCCAAAATTTCCAAATCATCCTTGTCAGCATAAGCTCCGCCGATGATTGTTGCATGCCTATCCAAAAAGCCCATGTCTTCAGCCAGTTTGGCAGGCGAAATGCCATAATTTGAATTTATTTCACCTGTTCGAACAAGATTGTCAAACAGCGGAAGAACAATGTTTGCTTTTGAAAGAGAAATTTCTTCAAGCGTTTTTGCATCCATTTGATTTAGATCAACAAACACTTCTGTTTCAAACGAAAGATCTTTTGAAAACCTTTTCCAATCGGCAAAACTTAAGACAAGTTTTCCTTCCATGCCAAATTTTTTCATTTTTTCTTCAGCTTTTTTTGGACAAGACGTTTTCAGGCGCAAATATTTGACTCCATTTTGAAAGTTTTTTTCAATCACTCCGTCCCCGTCACAGCAAAAAGCATTTGTTTTGTTTTGTTGCATAAAATCCCTTTGAATTGTTAAAAACACTTGTGCTAAGGTGGTTTTTAAACTATAATTAGTATAACATTATTAAAAAGGTTAAGGCAAATGAATGAAAGAACAATTTTGCATTGTGATGTGAACAATTTTTTTGCTTCAGTTGAGTGCATTTCCAATCCTGAGCTAAAAAAACAGCCCGTTGCCGTGACCGGAAATCCTGAAAAACGAACAGGCATAATTTTGGCGAAAAATGAAATTGCAAAAAGCTTTGGCATCAAAACAGGAATGACAATTTTTGAGGCACGCAAGCTGTGCCCAACTCTTGTTTGTCTGCCGCCACACTATTCAAAATATCAAGAAATTTCGCTTAAACTACACAATGTTTATTTGCACTACACCGACCTTGTTGAGCCTCTTGGCCTTGATGAATGCTGGCTGGATGTGACAAGCTCAATGAAAGTGCTTGGAAAAACCGGCGAAGAAATTGCTTATGAAATAAAGGAGCACATCAAGCATCACTTTGGAATTACAATTTCTGTTGGAGTGTCCTTTTCCAAAATTTTTGCAAAACTTGGCTCAGACCTAAAAAAACCTGACGCCGTGACAGTGATAAAAAAACAAACCTTTAAGCAGCAAACATATCATTTGCCCCTTAACTCCATCATTGGAATTGGAAGCAGGCTGGAGAAAAAATTTAGGCTGATAAACGTGCAAACAATTGGACAATTTTGCCTTTTGAAACAATCATTTGTTCAAAATTTGATGGGCAAAACAGGAGTTAAACTGCTTCAAAACTTGCAAGGAAGCGAAGAAGACAAAGTTTTAAGTTATTACGATTTGTCGCAAGTCAAAAGCATTGGAAATGGAACAACCACGATAAAAGATGTGACAAAACGTGGAGAAATTGAAAAGGTGATCGCATTTTTGGCTGAAAAGGTTTCAAAGCGGCTTATTGAGCAAAATTTTGAAGCAAAAACATTGAGTGTTTCACTTAAGGACAAGGACCTAAAAAGATATCACAAATCACAATCCTTTTTGCCATTTTTTGCAAGCAATGTTATTTTGCGAAATGCAATGGCGATTGTTGACAGCTTTTTTCCTTACTCTATTCCCATTCGAGCAATCAGAATTCAGGCTTCCAATCTTGCCAAAACTTCGGGCGCAAGGCAAATGAGCATGTTTGACCAAAAGGACGAAAAATCAGCAATTGGAATTGAAAAAATCACAAAAAAATATGGCTCTGATGCAATTTTCAGAGCCAGCGAAACCGAAAGTTATATAAATCGAAAAAGCCACACTGAGCAATAATCACACAATCATTGCCACAATTATTGCTATTGTTGCGCCAAAACACAGCAAAAACTTTGCCACTTGCCAAAATCGTTCAGCAAAAATTGAACGCTTGAATGCGGCATAATATTTTTTTCTGTTTTTTCTTATTTGCTCAGCATCTATTCCGCTTTTGTTGATCTTTTCAGCAACATAAAGCTGATATCTTTCTTCATACTCCTTTGTTGCTTGCACATAGTCAAGCACAAATTCAATCCCCCAATACAAGAAAAACAAACTTACAAATGCCATTGTGAAATAAATTTTTGGCCAAGACGAACAATAATATTCAATCAACGCCGCAACCAAAATTGCAATCAAAAACCCACATGTAACATAAAATTTTCTCATTTTTATCTCACAAAACAATGTTTACAATATATAAAACAACAATTGACACCGCAAAAATAATGTAACAAATCAGCCACGCAATGTGGGTTTTTCGCCTTACCCAACATCCTGCCACAACAATTGCAACAACATAGGCAATTGCTTCGCCCACATAATGAAAGGCTGTTGCAAGAGTTTTGCTGCCAAAAATTGCACTTAAAAGCAGTGCAATGGCAATGCACGCAATTGCTATATATGCTGAAAACTCAACTATTTTTGCCCAAGACCATTTGTTTGGCTTTTGCATACTGCTCATTTTTCGCTCCTTGTGATATATTGTGCAAGGTCAACAAGTTTGTTTGAATAACCCCACTCATTGTCATACCAAGCAATAAGTTTGACAAATGTTGGCGAAAGCATAATTCCCGCTTCAACATCAAAAACGCATGTGTGCTCTTCACCAATAAAGTCAGATGAAACCACTTTGTCATCAGTCCATGTCAAAATGCCCTTCATGTTTGTTCGGGCGGCTTTTTTGATTGCTGCAACAATTTCATCATAAGTTGCTTTTTTGGCAAGATTTACTGTTAAGTCAACAACCGACACATTGAGTGTTGGAACTCGCATGCTCATGCCGGTGAGTTTGCCCTTTAAGGAAGGAATCACTTCGCCAACCGCTTTTGCTGCACCAGTTGAAGATGGAATGATGTTGTAAGATGCTGCCCTTCCGCCGCGCCAATCCTTTTTTGATGCTCCATCAACTGTGAGCTGCGTTGCTGTTGTGGAGTGAACCGTTGTCATAAGGCCTTCCTTTATGCCAAACGCGTCATCGATCACTTTTGCAAGTGGAGCCAAACAGTTTGTTGTGCAAGAAGCATTTGAAATGACATTCATTGAATTTTTGTAAGTTTTGTGATTTACACCCATAACAAACATTGGCATTTCTTTGCCCGGAGCAGAAACAATAACCTTTTTTGCACCGCCTTGAAGATGAAGCGAAGCATCCTTCATGTTTGTGAACTTGCCTGTTGCTTCAACAACAACAGTAACCCCATAGTCGCCCCATTTGATCAAATTTGGCTCTCTTTCCGCGGAAAAAGCAACTTTGTTGTCGCCAATGAAAAGATTTCCATTTTTTATGCATGTTGGCTTGTTAAATCTGCCATGAATTGTGTCATGAACAAGCAAATATTCGGCATATTCAACATCCAAGTCCAATTTCAATTCCCCTTTCAGCACATATTCGTGCCACAAGCCTTCCAATTCGTCCAAATCCATTTATTCCAATTTTTAATTTTGCCATGTTATTTTACCTCCTTTATGGCTTCTCCAAAACGTCTTTTGCCCGTTTTTAGATTCAAAACATAAATATTGACAGCCAAAAATGCTGTGACAAAGCTGATAAGAATTGCCGCCGCCCAAGCAAATCCTGTCAAAAATGTTGCCTTGCAAAGCACAAAATATGCACTTGCCCCGCCAACAACTGCCAAAAACAATGCAATCCAACCCAAAAAGATTAAGGTTGACTTTGCTTTGTCATATTCCTTTTTTGCAGGAGAAGAACTTGTTTGGATTTTTTCTTCGCTCACACCCTTCCACCTGTTCACCCTTGAAACATTTGACAGATTTGGAACATTTTTGGCAACTTGCGAAAGCCTGTCAGAAAATGCAATCACCGACACATCGCCATCATAAAAATTAAAGTCAAAAGCAAACTTCATGATTTTTGCCCAAATCTTGTAAAAGAAATTTGAAATGAAATTGCGTTTTTTTGTTGCGCAAACGGCAACATCGCTTTTTGCAGCAATAAAGCTTTCAAGTTCCTGCTTTGAAATAACCTTTCGAAGAATGACAATTTTTCCACTTTCAACTTCTTTGCCAAGAGCATTGATCATTTCCTCTTTTTTTGAACCTGATTTATAAACAAAAACTTTGACAAATTTTGACTTTTTGATTTTGTTTGCATTTTCACTTGTCAGGCCAACATAAAAAACACAGTCGCTTTTTTTGAAACTTTTAAGAAGCGCATTTGCATTTTCAAAATCGCTTGTCAGTGGAAATAAGATGTTCGTCATTTGCTTCTCCTTACAACTTTTTTATTCTTCTTAAATGTCGTCCGCCTTCAAAATCGGTGGTCAAAAACACTTTTATAATTCGAATCGCTCTTTTTTTGCGCATAAAGTTTCCTGGCAAAACCAAAACATTTGCATCATTGTGTGATCTGGCAAGTTCAGCCATTTTTGTGTTGCAACAAAGTGCAGCCCTTATTTTTGGATTGCGATTTGCGGCAATTGACATTCCTATCCCCGTGCCACAAATAAAAATTCCAACATTATGCTCATCTTCAAGCACCTTTAGTGCTCCTTTTTTTGCATAATCAGGATAATCAACCCCTTCCTTGGAATATGTTCCAACATCAATTGTGATGATGCTTTCATTGTTGAAAAATTTTTTTATTTCTTCCTTTAACGCATAACCTCTGTGGTCACATGCCAAAATTATCATTGCTCGCCTCCAATTGTTTTAAGCTTTTTTGTTAGCACCTGACATGCCTGATAAATTTGCTTTGCACAAGACAAATATGTTTGCTCGTCCTGGCCATACGGATCAAATATATCATGCCCAACAAGATCCTTCATTTCAATCACTCTGCCACCAACTTTTGCTTTGTGGGCACTTGTCATTGCAACATATAATGTTTTTTGGTCAAACTTTTTGATTTTCACACTTTTGCGTTTGCTTGAATTAACTCCAAGCTCTTTTAAGGCCTTGCACGCATTTGGAGCGCTATATTCGCCAGTTGCATTAAGCCCGCGCGAAGACACTTTGACAAAAGTTATGCCCTCTTTTTTTAAGAGCGCTTTCATAATCCTTTCCGCCATAAATGAGCGGCATGTGTTGCCTGTGCAAACAAAGCAAAGATTTATTGAGCTTTTCATGATCAAAGTTTAACACATATTAAAAAAAAATCAAAGCATCTTACTTTGATTTTTTCTTTTTTAACGACTTTAAAACATCTATTTCCTTGCTTTTATACAACCTGTCAATGTTATATTTTGCCCTGTCCACAACTGTGAAGATATGCACAATGATTGGATCAACGTCCAAAATAATCCATTCGCCCTTGTGATAGCCATCCTTTTCCTTGTCATATTTCAAAAACAAACTAAGCTCATCTGCCAATTTTTTTGTTTCCAAGTTGTTTTGGCAACTTACAACCACAAAAAACTTTTCCGCACTTTCATCAGACAAATCAAAGGTGGAAATGTTTTTGCATTTTTGCGTTTTCAAAAACTCAACGATTTTTACAAGTTGTGTGTTCATGTTTTCCCTTGTTATTATTTTACATAATCTTTTTCAAAAAAACAATGATTTTTAAGTATTTTTTGCGTTTTGCTTGTCAAAAATTTTGATATGCAAAAAATTTCATTCATTTTTCAAATCTTGTTCAAAGTTTTGCTGATCTTTTTTCTTGTGTTTGTGTGGGTTAGATATTTTGTTAGGTCCTTGCCACTTTGCATTATTATTTCACTTGCCGCAACGATTGTTATTGACCTTGCAACAAGATTTTTTTCAAGGAAAAAATCTAACTCTATCATGCTGAAAAAAGAAAAGCGCGAAGAGGCCGAAAATATTTTTTTAAGTTTGTCAATTTCGCCAAAAGCCCTTGATTTTTTTCTTTTGCTTGCTCAAAAAAAACATAATGCAGAAAAGAAAAAAGACTTTGTGCTGATAAGCCACGATGGCGGCGAAAAGGTTGTGCTTTGGCCATTTTTGTCACATAACGAGCTGATGCCAAACGACATTGCAAACATTTTTTACAAAACAAAATCTGTTTGTCCGGACAAAATTGTGATTGCATGTGGAGCCTTTTCGCCGCAAGCCGCTTCCTTTGCAAAAAATTTTGATTGCGAATTTTTGCTGCTTGACAAATATGATTGCCTGCAAAAACTTTACATCCCCTATGATATCAAGCCGGAAATCACAATGCAATACAAAAAAGAAAAAGCCCTTTCTTTCAAAGAGCTTGTCAAATTTTCTGTCAATCGCTCACGAGCAAAAGGCTACTTTTTGTCAGCACTTGCACTTTTGATTTCAACCTTTTTTGTTAGGGCCACAATTTACTATTGCATTGTCAGCTCACTGCTTGTTGCTTTGGCGCTTGTGTCACTTTATAGCCCTTTTGAGCGGACAAAGCCAAAGGGCGAAATACTTTAAGGCAGCTCTATGTGTTTGAAATCTTTTTTTGTGCTTTTTTTGTAAAACAAAATCGTTGCGCCGATTTGCTGAACAGACTCTGCCGCAACATTTTGACACACTTTTTTTGCAACTTCCTTTGGCGAAAGCGGGCAATTTTTTAAGACCTTGACTTTGATAAGCTCCCTTGCTTCAAGCAAAAGCCTTATGCCTTCAAACGCATTTTCATTTAGACCATCTTTGCCAATTTGCACAACACTGTCAAGTGCATTTCCAAGTGCGCGAAGATATGCTCGCTGCTTTGAAGTTAACATATTGTCCCCCTTTGCAAATCAAATTTTTTTACAAGTTTCAAACGCTTGTCGACTCAAATTGAGTTCATTTAAACAAGCCAATTTGCCGCTCAATGATTTTATTCAACAAATTCAAATTCTATGTCCTTTATGCGGACTGTGTCGCCATTTTTAAGGCCTTTTTGCTTGAGCAAATCAATTATGCCCATTTCCTTGAGCCTTGTTTGAAAATAGGCAAAGCTGCGTGGATCATCAAGCACAACTCCGCGAACAAAGTTGTCAATTTTTCCGCCTGACACTTCAAACACATTGCCAGTTTTTGTTATTTCAACGCTTGAATTATCTTCTTCGCCAAAGTCAAAAACTTCAACCTGTTTAGGCGGCTTTTTTGGAAGAGTTGAAAGTTTTTCAAGCATTTTGTTTTTAAGCTCCTCCACTCCTTCATTTAAAATTGACGACAGCTTGATTGGCTTTATGCCCGTTTGCTTTTCAAACTTTTCAATCTTTTTGTTTAAATCATTTTCGCTGAGTTCATCAACCTTTGAAAACGCAACAATTTGTGGAGTTTTTGCAAGCTCCTCACTATATTTTTTAAGTTCCAAATTGATTGCTTTGAAATCATCCAAAACGTTTCGGCCTTCACTTTCTGACGCATCGATGAGATGCACGATGAGCCTTACTCTTTCAACGTGCCTTAAGAAATAATGCCCAAGTCCTGCCCCTTCGCTTGCCCCTTCGATAAGCCCCGGAATGTCCGCAACAACAAATGTTTGACCTTTGACCTGACAAACGCCAAGATTTGGATACAAGGTTGTGAAAGGATAATTTGCAATTTTTGGATTGGCATTGGAAATCACCGACAACAGAGTTGATTTGCCAACGTTTGGATAGCCCACTAGCCCAACGTCTGCAATTGTTTTAAGCTCCAAAATAACTTCACGCTCTTTTGTTATCACCCCAGTTTGCGAAAACGCAGGAGCTTGCTTTATTGACGTTTTGAAATATGCGTTTCCATGCCCGCCAGCTCCGCCTTTTAACGCAACAAACTTCATGTCATTTTCGCTTAGGTCGGCGATAACTTTTTCTGTTTCAGCGTCCAAAATCACCGTTCCGCAAGGCACGTCTATCACAAGATCCTTTCCACTTGAGCCAGTTTTGAGTTGTTTTTCGCCATCAAGACCATTTTCGGCACAAAACTTTTTTTTGTATCTAAAAGAAAGCAAAGTGTTCATGTTTTCAGTTGCGTGAAAAACTATGTCGCCGCCCTTTCCGCCATCACCACCATCTGGGCCGCCCTTCATGTTGAGCTTTGTGCGCAAAAAACTTAGATGTCCATTTCCGCCATTGCCCGCTTTGATTTTGATTTTCACCCTATCAAGAAACATATTTTCTCCATTTGAATTATGATTTCACTTTTGCCAAAGTTTTATAATATGAACATATGCTCTGGAATGGACAGCCCGAGCAAGATGGATTTTTTGCCTTGCATTTGTATCTGCCAAAAAGCACCATTTGAAAATGAAGCCTTGACCAATCCTTTTTTTTGAAAAACTTTTTAAGTTCAAGTTCAACTTTGTTTGGATCAAGGCTGTGCGCAAGACCAAGCCTGTTTGAAACCCTTAAAACGTGAGTGTCAACAGCAAATCCCGGCTTTTTGAACGCTTCGGAAAGCATCACATTTGCAGTTTTTCTGCCAACGCCTGCAAGAGTGCAAAGCACTTCAAAATCATCGGGAACTTGTCCATCAAACTTGTTTACAAGCTCCTTTGACATTGACAAAATGTTTTGTGCTTTGTTGTGATAAAATCCGCATGAATGAATTTTTTGCTCCAAATCACTGTTTGAAAGAGTTATCATTTTTTGCGGAGTGTCATACTCCTTGAACAGCTCACTTGTGACGATATTAACCCTTTTGTCCGTGCATTGCGCCGACAAAATCACCGCCACCAAAAGCTGATATGGCGACGAATAATTTAGTTCGCACTTTGCATCAGGATAAAGCTCATTAAAATTTTTTACTATTTGTGACCTTGTCATATTACCTCATAAGTGGGAACAAAACCGCATCACGAATGTTTGGAAGGTCAAAGATAAACTGAACAAACCTGTCAATTCCAAATCCAAGACCGCTGATTGGCGGCATTCCATGTTCCATTGCAAGAAGGAAATCTTCATCAACGTCCATTGTTTCGTCATCTCCGCTTGCCTTTTCTTCAAGCTGCTCTTCCAAAGTTTGACGCTGTGTGATTGGGTCAACAAGTTCGGAATATGCTTTTGCAAGCTCCGCTCCCCCAGCAACAATTTGGAAGGCATCAATAATTCTTGAGTCGCCATCATTTCGTCTTGCAAGCGGCATAAGCACTGCAGGATAGTTATATATAATTGTTGGCTCAACAATGTCCGCTCTGATTTTGCGCTTGTAAATGTAATCAATAAGTGTGCGGATTGTTTTGCACTCTTCAAGTTCGTTATAGCCAAACAGCCCTTTTTCAACAACTTTTTTCTTGAAAGCATCAATGTTTGTTTCGCTCAAAAAGTCAAAGCCCAAAATTTTGCGCATTGAATCCACATAATCAATTCGTGGCCACTCTTTGTCAAATTCGATTTCGCGGCCTTGATATGTTACTTTTGTTGTGCCAAGGCAACTTTTGAGCATTTTGACAACAAGGTCTTTGTAAAACTTTATGTTGTCCTCAAAATCCCAATATGAAGCATACCACTCAACTTGCGTGAACTCTTGAAGATGCGATGGATCCATGCCTTCATTTCGAAAATCCTTGCCCATTTCAAAAACTCTGTCAATTCCACCAGCTATGCACTGTTTGAGCCACGTTTCAGTTGCAATACGCAAATTGCAATCAATGTCAAGGGCATTGTGATGAGTGAAAAATGGCTTTGCACTTGCCCCAGAAACACTTGTTTGAAGGACCGGAGTTTCAACTTCAATAAAGCCTTCGTCTTCAAGATAGCGGCGAATAAAAGATTCGATTTTGCTTCTGGTCAAAAACACCTTTCTGGCATCTTCATTTGAAATAAGGTCAAGATAGCGTTGACGATATTTTGTTTCAATATCGCTAAGGCCATGGAACTTTTCTGGAAGAGGACGAAGTGCCTTTGACAAAAGAGTGACCTTTTCAGCCCTTACAGTTATTTCGCCAGTTTGTGTTGTGTAAACCTCGCCTTCCACGCCAACAAAGTCGCCAATGTCAATCATTTTTTTATAAAAGTCATACGCTTGCTCGTCAAGCTCATTTCTGCCCACCGAAACTTGAATTGCCGAATAGATGTCGCGAATTTGCATAAAGCCAAATTTGCCCATTACCCTGCGAAAAATCATTCTGCCGGCAATTGCAACTTTTTTCCCAAGCATTTCTCTTGCCTGAGCTATTGTTGCGGTGCGGTCAAACTTTGCTTTGTAAACAACTTCGCCCGATTGTTTGAGCGAAAGAATTTTGTTCCTTCTCACATCGATTTCATTTGAAAGATTGTTTGTTTCTGCCATTTTCTGTCTCCTTGTTTTCCTTGCAAAAAGACTAGCAAAAACAAAGCAATTTGTCAACTTTAATTACAATTTGTTTTGATAAAACCTTAAATTTTTTTTGACTTTTTTAAGATATTCTTTTGTTTCCAAATACGGAATTTTTGACAAATGCTTTCCGTCAGACGAATAATCTTTGTTTTGCAGCCACGTTCTCACTTTTGTTGGACCGGCATTATATGCACAAATGGCTTCATCTGTTTCAAACGAAGATAACAGCATTGAAAGATACATGCAACCATATTTTATGTTTGTGTCACTTTCAAAAAGTTTGTCCTGTGAAAAATTTTCATTTAGTTTTTCCGCCATCAAAGCGGCTGTTTGGGGCAGCAGCTGCATAAGCCCAATCGCCCCTTTTTTTGACACCGCTTTTTCATCAAACGAACTTTCCACATTTATTATTGCAAAAACAAGTGGCGGCTCAACAAAAAAACGATTGGCATAAAATGTTATTTCCTTTTTGTGCGCTGTTGGATAAATTATGCCATATAACAAGCAAACTCCAATCAAACAAACAACAACTGTTGCCGCCACCAAAAGATGGCAAACAGCCATCACACTCAAAGAATGTTTTTTCATATTGCTATGTTATGAAATTATTTGATTTTTACGCCTAATTGCTGATTTTTTGACTTTTTTAACGTTTTTTTGCCACTTTTTGCACATTTTTTTGACATATTATTGAAAATCGTCATGCTTCATAAAAGCCCTTAAAGGTTTTGTAATAAGCAAATGAAAACTTGCTTTTCACAATCATCAAATAATCCTTTGCAAAGCGAACTGATATGCCGCACGCCCTTCCAGCTGACTTTGGAGTTGATGAAATTGCACATGGAATCATGGCACTTTTAAGTTGAGAAGCAAAGGAAAGAGTTTCGTTTCTTGATGTGAAAACCGCATACACATAGCTCATAATTTTTCTCCATATTCACCAATTCTCTCCATGGTCAATATATTTTTTTATAGGAGATTTTGTTCGAATATGATTTACCTTGACAACAGCTCATCAACCTTTGTAAAACCAAAACAAGTTTTGCGTGCAGTGAATTTGGCAATGACCAAATTTGCCGCCAACCCTGGAAGAAGTGGTCACAAACAAAGCATTGCCGCAGCGGTGGAAGTTTGCTCGGTGAGAAAAAAACTGAGCGACATGTTTAACCTTGGAAATGAAAACAACGTTCTTTTCACCGCAAGTTGTTCTGCCGCGCTCAACGAAGCAATTTTGGGCACAGTAAAAAAAGGCGGGCACGTTGTTTGCACTGAAAACGATCACAACTCTGTTTTGAGAGTGCTGGAACATTTGAAAACAAATGGAGTGATTGACTACACAGTTGCAAAACAATCAAGCCCTGGAATACTGACAAGGCAAGACATTGAAAAATGCTTGCGGCCAAACACATATCTTGTGATTTGCAACCACATTTCAAATGTCAACGGCGACACCTGCGACATTGAAGGTGTTGGAAAAATGTGCAAAGAAAAAGATATTCTGTTTTTGGTTGACGGAGCACAAAGTGCCGGACATGAAAAAATTGATATGAAAAATTTTGGCATTGACTTTTTGACCCTTGCTCCCCACAAAGGCTTTTATGCTTTGCAAGGCCTTGGAGTTTTGCTTGCAAAAAATCCCGATATCATTGAGCCAACAATGTTTGGCGGAACTGGCACAAACTCGCTTGAACTTGTTCAGCCATTGGGCGCGCCTGAGAGATTTGAAGTTGGAACTCTTCCCACCCCTGCAATTTTGGCGTTAGGCGGCGGGATTGATTTTGTGAATGAAAACTTTGATGCAATCAGGGAGCATCTCGATGATTTGACAACATTTTTGCACTATGAACTTTCATCACTTCCAATCAACATTTACACAACAACAGAAAATGCAAAAGGCGTTTTTGCATTTAACGTTCCTTCACTTCACTCAACCGAAGTTGCCACTTTCCTTGATGAAAAATGGGGAATTTGTGTGCGCGGCGGCTATCACTGCGCAGCAAAAAAACACGAAGCACTTGGGCTTTTGGATCAGGGGGCTGTCAGAGTTTCGCTTTCATATTTTTCATCTTTTTCAGATGTTCAAAAACTTGTGCTGGCTTTAAGAACACTTGTTAAAAGGCAAAAATTAACATAAAAACGCCTGTTTTTTGTTAAAAAAGTGCAAAAAAACTGCAAATTTTTGAAATTTGCAGTTTTTTTTAATCAAAATATATAATTCTGTGGCAATGTTCACATTGCAAAATTTTGTCTTCCTTAAGCTTGTTGATGGCTGATGCGGAAAGTTCCATTCGGCATCTTCCACAAGTGTTTCCATCAAGTTTGACAAGCACTGGGAAAATTTTGTCCGCCCTTTTTGCAAGATATGTTTGCATTATTTTTGGCTCAACAGTTTTTTGCAATTTTTCAAGTTCTTTTTTCACATCATCAATTTTTGGCTGAACTTCTGCCAAATGTTTGTCATACGCAGCACGAAACTTTTGATAATCCTGCTTGGCGGAATTATACACCTTTATTGTTCTGTTGAACTCGGCAAGTATGGCGTTTATGTTTTCCGCAAGCTTTGTTAGCCTTTTGTCAAGAAGAGTTAGATTTTGATTTACTTTGTCCTTTAAGGCAAGTTTTTCATTTAGCTGGTCAACTGAAAGAGTTTCAATTTGAGTTGAAACAAGCTGCTCACCTTTTTTGATTGTTACATCCATTGTTTTTTTAAGCTCGTCCATCTCGCGCAAAACTTGACCTGCCTGTTCTTCAAGTTGGCTGGATTTTTGCTGTGACGACTTTGCTGTTTGATTGAGCATATTGCATTTTTGTTTGTTTTGATCTTGGCTTAGTTCATTTTCAAGGTCAAACAATTTGGCGTCAACGCTTTGATATGCCAATATGTTTTTTAAATCCATGTTACTTCTCCTTTTAGTCCATAAAATCAGCAAGCTTTTTGCTGCGGTTTGGGTTTTTGAGTTTTCTTAAAGCCTTTGCCTCAATTTGACGGATACGCTCACGAGTGACTTTGAACTCCTTTCCCACTTCTTCCAAAGTTTTTGCTCTGCCGTCCTTTAGGCCATATCTTTGCCTTATGACTTCCTGCTCTCTTGGAGTGAGAGTGTCAATCACAGCCAAAAGCTGCTCACGAAGAAGAGATTGCGTTGCAACTTCAATTGGAGATTTGACTGTTTCGTCCACAATTATGTCCGTCAGCTTGCTGTCCTCTTCCTCGCCAATTGGCGTTTCAAGCGAAACAGGATCAAGCCCTATTTTTTGAATTTCAATCACTTTGCTTTCAGGAATTCCCATTTCAGCGGCAATTTCTTCAGTGGTCGGTTCGCGGCAAAGTTTTTGAGTGAGTTGACGAACCACCCTTTGCGCTTTGTTGATTGTTTCAACCATGTGAACAGGAATTCGAATTGTTCTTGATTGATCCGCAATTGCTCTTGTTATGCTTTGGCGAATCCACCATGTGGCATATGTTGAAAATTTGAAGCCTTTGGAATAATCAAACCTTTCCACCGCTTTCAAAAGCCCAAGATTGCCTTCCTGAATCAAATCCAAAAACGAAAGTGACGATGCTCGCGATGCCCATTTTTTTGCAACGCTGACAACCAAACGAAGATTGGCTTCGCAAAACTTTGCTTTTGCATATTCATCCCCTTGCATAATTTTTTGCGCAAGTTCTTTTTCTTGTTCGCTTGTCAAAAGTGGAACTTTGCCAATGTCCTTTAAATATATTTTCACAGGATCATCAACGCCATATTCTGGCATTATGTCAGAAAAGTCATCTTTTGCCAAATCATCGTCATCATTTGAACGGATAACTCTTATGCCAAGCTGCTCAAGCTTTTGAATGAACTCATGAATGTCTTCCGGCGACACATCATATTTCAAAATTCTGTAATATATGTCATCTTCATTCACCGATCCCTTTTTTTGTGCCAAATCAGTAATTCTTTTAAATTCCGCTTCCGCTTTTTTGTCAAGCATAAAAGTCCTCCAAATTTTTTTCTTTTATCTTTTTGTCAATCAGTTGAGCGCTGATCAAAAGATTTCGCCTTTCTTCCAAGTTTTGTGAGCGTTTGTATTGCTCCATCAAACCTTCCTTTTTGTTTTTCAGTTTTTCTTCTGCCAGTGTCCACAAGCATTCAGAATAATATTGCGCTTCGCTTGATTTGACTGAGCTGAAATTGAAGTGCACAATATCTTTCCAAAACTCATCAGCTTCAACATCCACAATGTCATATAGCATTGAAAGCCTTGGAACTGAGCAAATTGTTTCAATTTCCTTGTCCCTGCCATCTATCAGCTTTTTTAAATCTATTTTTTGATTTACATAATCTTTTTTGTGCAATTTGCTTGCAAGAACAAATGTTTCTGCTCGTTTATTTCCATTTATTCTGCTCGTTAAAACGGGCTTGTCCTCTTTTTCAAACGTTGGCATGATGTTTATGCCCAAATTACGTCTTAAAACATCGATTGGCACCGAGCATACATCCCGAATTTTTGGCAAATATGCTTCCTGCTCAGGCTGCGAAAAGCCTTTCAGCCTTGCCAAAATGTTGGTCACAAATTTTGCTTTTTCATCGGGCTTTTTTAAATCTACTTTGGATTTTTCATATTCGATATAATAATCAAGAACAGGCAAAGCATTGTCCAAAAGCTTTTGCATTTTTTCCTTGCCGCCCTCTTCCTTTAATGTTTCATCAGGGTCCTTTCCGTTTTCAAGCCTTACAACTTTGACGGACAAATTTTCATTGCGGAGTATGTCGATTGATCTAAGAGTTGCCTTTATTCCCGCTTCATCACCGTCAAAACACAATATAACTTCATCTGCAAGTTTTTTAAGCTCCCTTGCATGTTCGTTTGTGAGCGCTGTTCCTAAAAACGCCACGGCATTTTTGAAACCCCATCGGTGCATCGAAATGACATCTATTTGCCCTTCAACAAGCACAATGTTTTTTAAGCCCTTTTCTTGTTTTAGCTTTTTGAGAAGGTGAATTCCAAAAATCACCTTACTTTTTTTGAAGACAATTGTTTCAGGTGTGTTTTTATATTTTGCAAAATCTGTTTTGCCAAGCACTCGCGCCGAAAAGCCAATACATTCGCCAAACGAGTTGAATATTGGAAAAACAAGTCGTTCGCCCATGGCATCATAAAGCCCTTCCTTGCTTTGTGCAACACCCGACATTATGAGCTGATCCTTTGTGTATCCTTTGCTTTGCAAAAATTTGATAAGTTCAGTCCAGCTCAAAGAATAGCCAATCATAAAATCTTCAAGCTCATGCCGTGTGAAGCCACGTTGTTTTATGTATTCCTGAGCAGGCCTGGCTTCCTTTTTATACAAGTTTTCATGATAATGTTTTGCGCTTTCCGCCAAGATGTTTAAGGCAATGTCCTTTTCCTTTTTCATTTTCATGACATTTTCATCTGTTGAAAAATGCGGAACTTGCATCTTTGCATTTTCGGCAAGCCTTGTGATTGCTTCTTGAAAATCACAGCTTTCCATTTTTTCAACAAAAGTTATAACATCGCCGCCTTCCTTGCAGCCAAAGCAATGATATAGCCCTTCATATTGGTCAACACAAAAAGAAGGAGTTTTTTCGTGATGAAATGGACAACATCCCCAAAATTTGCTCCCTCGCTGCTCAAGCGACACATATTTTGAAACAACACTCACAATGTCATTTTTTCTTTTTAGTTCATCCAGCCACTCGGGCGACAATCCTCTTGTGTTCAACAACTTTCCTCTAATTTGTTTTTTCAATATATATTATACTCGACAATTTTTTAAAATCCTTCTTTGGTTATTAAAAAATATATTTTGTCAATTTTGTAAATCACTCTTCCATTTCTTCCATTGCTTTGGTGGAAGCAACTGCTCCCGATGCCGCCGCAGTGACAATTTGCTTTATTGCCTTTGAGCGAACATCGCCGCACGCATACACCCCTTTGATTGATGTGTGCATTTGCTCATCTGTGATGATATATCCCTTTTCGTCCAGTTCCAAAACACCCTTAAGGCCGTCTGTGTCAGGACGTCTGCCAATTGTGACGAACACGCCGTCAAGTTTGAGCGGTCTTTTTAAGGATGAAAGCTCAACACCTTCAACTTTGTCAGTGCCAATGATTTTTTTGATCATTGCTCCATAATAAATTTTTATTCCTTCCAGCCTTTCCATTATGTTTGGCTGATATGACTTTAGTTTAAGCTCAGGATATTTTGAAATGATAACAACTTCGCCGCAAATGTTTTTTAGATATAACGCACTTGCAACTGCACTGTCACCCGATCCCACAACAGCAACTTTTTTGCCTTTGAAAAAAGCTCCATCGCAAGTTGCACAATAACTCACTCCCTTGCCAAAAAATTGCTTTTCGCCTTCAACTGCAAGTTCACGCGAAACTGAGCCAAGCGCAAGAATCACACTTTTTGCCTCGTAGGTTTGCTTTTTGCAAACAACTTGTTTGATTTTGCCATCCTTTATTGTTTGCATGTCATCATATTTGATTGGAACTTGCAATTTTTTTGCTTGGGCATAAAAATTTTCGGCAAGCGAAGGGCCATCAATGCTTGCATAGCCTGGATAGTTTTCAATATTTCCCAAAGTTGCAACTTGGCCGCCAAAAAGCGATCTTTCCAAAAGAAGAACGTTTTTGTTTGCCCTTTTTTGATATATCGCCGCAGTAAGCCCTGCCGGTCCGGCTCCAACGATCACACAATCATAAACCATGATTTCCTCCAAAATTTAAAAATAGACCATAAAGATGGCCTATTTTTATATATTAACGTTTGCTGAATTGTGGTGCTTTTCTAGCCTTTTTGAGACCATATTTCTTTCTTTCTTTCATTCTTGGGTCTCTTGTCAAGAAACCAGCTTCCTTAAGCTCCGCTTTGTAAGTTTCATTTGCTTTTACAAGTGCTCTTGCAAGTCCGTGGCAAATTGCTCCGGCTTGGCCAGCAATTCCGCCGCCATCACATTTGATTGTGACATCATATTTTTCTCTTGCGCCAACTTTTTCAAGTGGTTGCAAAGCAACAAGCAAAAGTGTGTCGCGTTGAAGATATTCACCGATTTCACGACCATTCACTGTGATTTTGCCTTTTCCTGGTTGCATTCTAACCCTTGCAATTGAGCTTTTTCGTCTGCCTGTGGCAATAAATTCAACTGCTTGTTTTTTTGTTACTTTTCCCTCAGCCATTATTCTCTTGCTCCTTTTACAACAATTTGTTCAGGCTTTTGAGCTGCTTGTTCATGCTCAGCTCCTTTATAAATGTGAAGCCTTGTGAATTGCTTTCTGCCAAGTGATGTTTTTGGAAGCATACCCTTTACAGCTTTTTCAAGAGCTTTTGGGGAATTTTCTTGCATCAATTTGTCATATCCAACTTCTTTAAGTCCGCCAATGTAACCAGTGTGCCAAACAAGTTTTTTCTTTTCAATCTTCTTGCCAGTGAGCACCATTTTGTCACTGTTGATAACAACAACAAAATCTCCTGTGTCAACATGCGGAGTGTATATTGTTTTTTTCTTTCCTGTCAAAATATCAGTCACAGCTGTTGCAAGCCTTCCAAGTGGAAGATTTGTTGCATCAATAAGATACCATTTTCGCACAACATCTGATGACTTTGCCATGTAAGTTTTCATGTGAAATGTTTCCTCCGTTATTTTACGCCATGCCAAACCCTTTTTCGTTATGGGGCTAATATAATGAAAAAACCGCTTAGGCATTTTGCGACTTTTATATTTTATATATATAAACCACATTTGTCAAGCGATTTTTTGTTTTTTTCAATTTATTTCAATGTCTGCTTGTCCATAACGGATTTCACTTGAAACAATATATCTTGTTGCCTTTGGCAAAAACTTGAGCGCCGTCTGCTCATCGCTTTCGCATAGTGCGCCGCACCTTTCAGTGACAAGTTTGAGCGTTTCCATGCTTTGCTCAATTTCATCAAATTTTTGACTGGCACCATATCCAAGTTCCCTGCCGCTTTGAATGCGTTTTTCCCTGAACATGTTGTGCATTTTTTCGATTCCGCTTTCAAATCCGTCACAAAAAAGGCCGTCAATATCCTTGCTCAAAAGCTGAGAATATGACGAAATGTCATTTGCATTTATCTGATTAAGAATCCCCTTTATATCAGTTTTTTTGCCTTCCAAGCGAGATTTATAAATATGTAATAAAACGATTTTTGTTTTTTCATCTATTGTGCCATTTTCTTTTTTAAGTAGGCCCATTTTGTCGAGTGCGTCAAGCATTTTTTCCTCCAGTGTGCATGCGAATATTATATCACAAGGGTTTGAATAAAGCAAACAAATTTTGTATATTTATGCAAAAATTTTAATATTTTTTTGAGTGCCTCAAAAAACTTTTGTTCTGAAATGAAATTTGTTTGATTTGGCAAAAAACAAGTGATATAATTTTTTAAAGGTGGTGAAATGAAAGAGAATATCCCTTCGGTGGAAGAATTTGTGCAGTATTACAAAAAGGACCCTTCCTTTGTTCCGGAAGACAGAAATGAGCTGATCAAGAGGCTTGTTTGTGACAAGATGTGGTTTGACAGGATGGAAAGTGTTTCATGGAAAGACATAAAATGTTTAACTGCTTTTGAGCTTGCAAGAATTCCAATTGTTTGGCTATATGACTGGTGCCATGTGACCGCAAATTATGCTTTGCAATATGAAGTTGAAAGGCTATACAAACAATATGATTTGCCAATCCTTTCAAAACAACAATACATTGAACGCTTTGAAAACAAAAAACCTTGGCCTTAAGTCAAATGTTTTTTACAAATATTTTTGGGAGTCCTTGTGTATGTTCGAGCCCCGGCTTGGTTTTATTCATAAACACTTCTGTTTTTTCATATAGCAAAAAAATAAGCGTCAGGATGACGCTTTTTTTGTTGGTGACCCCGCCGGGACTTCGTCGCAAATCTCGCTTGAATGGCGGGTTGCTTGTCGCAACCCTAAAGCTTCACTCGTTTGCTCCTCTTCCCAAAAATAAAAATATTTTTGGGAGCCCTTGTGTGTGTTCGAGCCCCGGCTTGATTTTATTCATAAACACTTCCGTTTTTTCGAATAGCAAAAAAATAAGCGTCAGGATGACGCTTTTTTTGTTGGTGACCCCGCCGGGACTCGAACCCGAAACAAAGCCTTAGGAGGGCTCCGTAATATCCGATTTTACTACGAGGTCATTGTTAAAAAGAGTATAAACCATAATTTAAAAAATTTCAAGCAAAATTGTTTGCAAACATTTTAAGCAACAAAA
The DNA here is from genome assembly GCA_947626175.1 of uncultured Clostridia bacterium. Lineage (GTDB taxonomy): Bacteria > Bacillota > Clostridia > Christensenellales > UBA1242 > Caccovivens. Next base: position 7,528 of record CANQRE010000003.1, on the reverse strand, counting down.
TTTGAAACTTGTTTTGATTTGCAAAACGGCTTTTTTAAACAAATTTTGACGATTTTTGTTAAAAAAACCGCAAAAAACCTCATTTTTTTGCGATTTTTTGTGTTTTTGTATTTATTTTTGTGTTTTTATATCCCCATGGATTTTAAAAATGTTTTGGCTTCATCCATATCTTTTAAGATTGTAATTGCGTGTTTGAGAGCAAACTTGTCAGGCTTAAACACATCTGGAATCAAAATTGTTGGAATGCCTGCCTTGACTGCCGACTTTGTTCCATTTGGGCTGTCCTCAATAACAATGCAATTTTTTGCTTTTAAATTTAATCTTTTAAGCACAAGTTTGTATACTTGCGGGCTTGGCTTTCCTTTTTTGACCTGACTTGTGGTGATGATTTGTTCAAACATTTTTTCGGCATCAATATTATGTTTTTTAAATCGGCTGACAACATCGCTTTTTCTGCTGCCCGTGGCGATTGCCACACGCAAAGATGTTTTTTGAAGATACTTCATCAAGTTTAAAAAGCCTTTTTTAAATTTCATCCCGTGCTGCTCATTATATTTGAAAACCATTTCTTCCCACTGCTCCCTAAAAGCAGCAGCATCAATATCTGGGCATTGCTTGTGAATGAAAGCAATGATTTCCTTGGCGTTTCTGCCGCTCATTTGAAGGCGCGCTTCATCACTAAGGGTTGTGTTAAATTTTTTGCAAAGCTGCTTGCAAGTTTGTTCCCAAATTGTTTCACTATCAAAAATTGTGCCGTCAACATCAAAAATCACACATTTGATTTTGCTCAATGTCATAACTTCTCCTTATCTTGTTATTTGAACAACTGTTTCAACATTTGCCGTGTTTGGAAACATGTCGAAAGGCTGAGCCAGTGTTATCTTGAAGCCATAGCCGCTTAAATATGCCAAATCCCTGCTAAGCGAAATTGGACTGCACGAAACATATATTATCTTTTTGACTCTTGATTTTCCCAAAATTTCTAACACCTGCCTTTCGCAACCTTTGCGCGGCGGATCCAAGACCACAACGGGATTTTTTAAACCTTTTAAGGCAGACGAAAGTTTTTGTTTGACATCCCCTAGCACAAACTCAAGATTTTTTGAATTTGTTTTTTCCTTAAGCTCATTTGCAGAAGAAATTGCAGAGCTAACGCTTTCAATCCCAATCACCTTTTCTGCTTTTTGCGACAATAAATAGGTCATCTGCCCAATTCCGCAATAAGCATCAACAATTTGTTCATTTGAATTTGTTAACTGCAAAACCTGTTGATACAACAAATTTTTCACATACGAATTAACCTGCAAAAAAGATCCGGCAAAAAGTTTTTGCTCTGTGGAAAATTCATTTAACAAGAGCCATTTTTCTCCTGCAACATAAATGTTGTTGCTGGACAAAATTTCATCATCCGACAAATTATGATTTGAAAAAAGCCCATATCTTATGCCATGTTGGCTGAGATATTTTTGAAACTCATCAAGGCTTGTCAACTTGCCTTTTTGAGCAAGGATTATCAAAAAACTGTCGCCCACTTGCCTTATGACAAGCTCTTTTAAATTTGGCTCACAATGTGTGGCAAAAAACTTTGCAGAAAGCGACAAAACATTGTTGATTCCTTCGCTTGCAAGCAAACATTTTTTGATTTCAACAAAGTCCTTTGTTTTGGGCTTATACATTCCAAAAAGAGTGCGTTTGTTTTGCGTTTGAGAAGCAAAAGCACATTTGTTGCGATAAAAATATTGCTTGTTTGAAGCGACAACATCTTCAACTTTGCACTGCAACGATCCAACTTTTTTCAAGGTGTTTTGAACAAGCTGCTTTTTGAACAATAGCTGCTCTTTGACAGAAAAATGTTGCAGCTGACAGCCACCACAAACGCCATAATATTTGCACTCTGGCTTTTGCCTTTGAGCGCTTGGAATATTTATTTTTGTGGCAACCGCGTTACAAAAATTTTTCCCTTCGCTTTCAATTTTTATGTCAACATCTTCGCCCAGAAGTGCATTTTTGACAAAATAAACCTTTCCGTCCTTTTTTGCAACACCCCTGCCAACAATGTCATAATCCACAATTTCCATATCTTTTGCCTATTTTGAAATAAGTTTTTCTAGTTTATCCTTGAGTGCTTTTGTTCCTGCAAGTTTTGAAATAAGTTTTTCGCGTTTTTGCAAATTTTCATCTGACAAGAAATCCGTCATCTTGCTCAGCGCTTTTGTTTTTTGTGCGGCGTCATCTTGCAATGCCAAATTGTATTCAATTGGCTGATCAAGTGCTTCATCCGCTCCATTTTTTGTTATGCTTAAGTCAATGTTTGTCCATCTTGCGATCAGCCACTCAAAAACATCCTTGTTGCGCTCAACCAAGTAATATAAATGCCAGTGATCATATTTTGATCCAACTTTCAACGAAATATTTGAGCCTTTTTCTATGTATATTGTTTTTTTCTTGACAGGATATTTGTAATTGCTTCCGCCCCTGTTTGCTTTTTGCGACAACGCCATCAAATTTCCAAGTGAGTTTTTCATTTTTTGCAAATTAAGCTCATGCGACCATAGCTCCTTTGGGAAACAATCAGTTGAAGGAACTTTTCCAGTTGTGAATCCCTTTTCCCAATAAAGAGCATTTTCTTCATCTTTGCAATTTTTTCTTCGAGGATTTTGCGGATAAATATGCTCTATGCTTTCACGGATTTTTTTCCATGGATAAATTTTGAGATTTTGATCATCCCCCAAAGCATCAAGATTTTGTTCATACACAAAATATCTGATTCCGCTCCAATCATAAAATCCGCTGTAATTTTCATAGCACTCGTCAATCCAATCACAAATTGTTTGCCAGCACAATATGTTTTTGAGCGATTTGTCCTTTTTGCCGTTGTCATCACCTTTGTTTTCAACAATCAAGTTCAAAAGTTCGCGAATGACATTATAGCTTTGTTTAAAGCCTGTTTTGCTTTCTTGTTCGCCCAAAATGTGAAGAGAATGAACTTTTTCAATCAAAAAGCTGAAATCTGCTTTTTTTGTTGGCTGATATATAAACAAAATGAAAAACAGCCATTTTTCTATAAATCCAAACACTTTTCCCATGTTTTCGGCTTCATTTTTGCTTTGGCCAATTTTGCTTCGCATGATTGCAATTATGCTTGCTCGAAGATGAACATCATTTGTGATTCGGCATATTTTTGAAATCAAGTTTGCGTTAAGCGTGTTTTTTGTTGGATTGAAAAATTCTCGCCAGCCTTTTGAAAAATCTTCAAGCGAACTCATAAACTTTTCAACTTCGCTCTTTGTAAAAATTTTGCCAGTTTCAATGTTTTGAGCATCCAAATTTATATGCTCAAGCAAGTCCGCTATCACCTTTTCACGCGTTTTTTCAAACACCTTTCCAGTTTCAACAATCCAATAGGCTTGCAAAAATTCTTCATCCTTTAGCTCAGTGGCGTTTTGATCGGTGATCAGTGACGCCTTGCCAAGATTGTCAAAAATCGTTGTCCAACAGTTAAGCAATTTTATGCTTAAGCTTGTTTTTCTGTTCAAAATTTCATTTTCGTCAATGTTTTGCTCACCGCTTTGGCGATAATCAATTTTGTCAAGCATTGCATATACGCGATTTTTTAATATTTCAAGCTGCGTGAGCGATTTTCCACGATTGTTGAGCGTTTCAAAAACAAGTGAGCCTTTTTCTTCGGTGCTGAACAAAATGTTGAATTTGACAACGTTTGTCAAAGTGTTTTTAAGTTTTTCAATTTTTTTTTCATCTTGCAAAATGCCTTCAATTCTTAGTTTCCACTTTAAAAACTTTTTGGCAAGAGTCAGCCTTTGATAATACAGGCTGTCTTCATCTACGGCTGCCATTTCATCTTGCAAAATGCTGGAAACAATTTTGGTGTAAGATGTTGCCTTTGAGGTGTAATTTAAATCAAGTTTGTCATATTCGTTTTCGCCATTTAAAAGCTTTAACAAGATTGCACATGTGGTCAATCGTTGCTGACCATCAATAACATAAAACGCTTTTTTGCCATCAAGGCTTTCATTTTTGGCATCAAAATTCGACATCGGCTGAAGCGACATCATGCCCATGTAATATTCAGTTGTGTCGCGTTCACTTATGCGTTTTAAATCGTCCCAAAAATCATCCAATTGCTCATTTGGATTTTGCTTCATTTTTTTGACATCAGTGTTGTTTTCAAACAAATCGTCAACCGCTTTGTTATATTTTGCCGAGTCCTCATCTATGTTTTGCAACTGCTCTTTTTCAAACATTTGCTCAAATTTTGTGTTCCAAACATATCCCCTTTGATTTGATGGAATTCGAAACGCAAAACCTTTGCTTTCGGCAATTGAGCTTAAATTAACAAGCGGAGTGTAACTGTTTTCTATTGTTAAATTGTCAATAAATTCATTGGCGTTTTCGCCCAAAAGCGTTTTGCAAATTTGCTGTTTGCTTGTTTGCGGCTCATTTGCAAGCATTTGCAATAACTGTGATATTTTTTCGTCCATAACTTCTCCGTTTTTTTTGTGGTCTATTTAAATATATCACAGATTTTGTTTGCAACAAAACAATTTTATCTCTTGAAAAAATTTTATGTTTTTGGAGGCTTGATCTTGCCAAGTTTTTGCTTTACCAAAAAAAGCTCAGCCCATGGAGAAGGCTTTTTTAAACGCTTTAGCGCATCCTTCATTGTGATTGAAGAAGGCTCAACGCTGCCAAGTTCACTCCACCTTATCGGGCATGAAACGCTTGCTCCTTTTCTGGCTCTAAGAGAATATGGACACACGGATGTTGCACCCCTTGCATTTCTTACATAATCAATAAAAATTTTGCCCTTGCGAGAATCCTTGCGAATGTTTGACGTGTAGCGATCAGGCCATTTTTCTTCCATGAGCAAAGCAACATTTTTTGCAAAATCATGAAAAACTTGCCAGTTTGCCGAAGGCTGAAAAGGAACAACAATGTGATAACCCTTTCCGCCGCTTGTTTTGATGAAACTTTTTAAATTAAGCTGCGAAAGCACATTTCTTAAGTCAAGCGCGCCGCGCCTTAGTTGCTCCAATTTGACATTTTCATCTGGGTCAAGGTCAAACACCATCATGTCAGGCTTGTCAAGCGTTTTAACTTTGCTTGCCCAAGCGTGAAACTCAACTGTTCCCGACTGAACTTCACTCAAAATCCCTTCCTTTGAGTCAACATAAAAATAATCATCTTTTTCACCATCTGAGCCAATTATTTTTTTTGTTTTAACACATTTTGCTCCCTTTTGTGGATGCTTTTTGAAAAACTTTTCGCTTTCGATATTGTCATGACATCTTACAACTGACAAAAGTCTGTTAGAGCAATATTTTAACATTTCATCCGCAACGAGCAAATAATATTTTGCAACGTCCAATTTTGAAATGTCGTCTTCGGCAAACACTTTTCTTTCCGGGCTTGTTATTTTGACTCGGCCAACACTTTTCTCAGCCTGTTCAAGCACAACTTCGCTTGCAGTTTTGTCGTCCCTAATGCCCTTGTAACTTGCTTGGCGAAGAAGACCATCACTTGTTAGCTGCGCATATTGAACCTCAACCACAAGCAAAGGTTTTAAATGAACCAAATTGTCACTATTTTTGTGCGGATTTTTGAATGGAGATTTGTTTATGACAATGTTTTTGAACTTCTTTTTTAAGCTTTGCGCTTCATCTTCATCAATCCCAGTTCCCACCTTGCCGACAAAAACAAGGTCCTTATCCAAATAATAACCCACCAAAAGCGCGCCAATCCCGCCTTGCTTTTTGTCCGACTTTTCATATCCGCCAACAACAAACTCCTGACGATGATAGCACTTGATCTTTATCCAATCGCCATTTCGCGATGATGAATAAAGAGAATCAAACTTTTTTCCAACAATTCCTTCCAGTCCCAATTTTTGGGCAAGCAAAAAACTTTCTTCGCCGTGACCTATAACATGTTTTGAAAGTTGAATTTCGGCTGGAGAGCCTTTTAAAAGGTTTTTTAACACTTTTTTGCGTTCTAAAAGAGGTTTTTGACGCAAATCTTTGCCATCTAACGCCAAAATATCAAAAACCATATAAACAAGAGTTTTGCCTTCAGGGTTTTTTAAATATGCCTGCAGCGCGCCAAAATCACTTTTACCTTCAATGTCTGGGGCAATCAGTTCACCGTCAACAACCAGTGATTTGTCAGCAAAAAAAGTTTGCAATTTTTGAGTTATGATTTCAAACTTTTGCGAATAATCTTGTCCATTTCGCGAAAAAAGTTTGGCCACACCATTTTCAACAACACCGATAACCCTGTAGCCATCATATTTGACTTCAAAAGCATAATCGTTGCCTTTTGGAACAGTTGTTTCAAGTTTGGCAAGCATTGGCGAAACATAGCCGAAAGGATTTTTTTGTTTTTGTAACGTTTTGCCACTTTCAATTTGAGATATTGTTCTGTTTGTTTTCACGGAAATGTTGTTTTTTGTCACGTTTTTTGTTTGGCTTGCAAACTCATCATTTTCTTTTATCAAAAGCCAATTTTCTTTTTCATTGTCTTTTTTAAGTCTTACAAGCGCCCATTTTCCCTTTAGTTTTTTGCCAAAGAGCTCAAACTTGAGCGACCCGTTTTTTAGACCTTGATCTTCATCTTCCAAAGCCGCCCAAGTGCCTTCATCCCAAAGCATAACCGTTCCGCCACCATATTCACCTTTTGGAATTGTTCCTTCAAATGAAGCATAACTTACTGGATGGTCCTCAACTTTCACGGCAAGGCGTTTGTCCTTGGGATTGAGAGACGGACCTTTTGGCACTGCAAAACTGATCATAACACCGTTGTGTTCAAGCCGAAAGTCATAATGTTTTGCCCTTGCCAAATGATATTGAACGCAAAAAATATGCTTTGAAGATTTTTCCACTTTGCCCTTTGGTTCGTTGGTTTTTTCAAAGTTACGTTTTTTGTTGTATGATTTCAAGCTTTCCATATGGCAAATGGTTGACATCTTTCATATTATTATTCTATTGCAAACCAAAAATTGGAGAAAAAAAATGAAACATAAATCTGTTGAAAACAAACCCAAAATATGCAAGGCTTTTTCAGACTTTGCAAGCAATGTTTTTTCCGCGCTTGGCGAGTTTCAAAGCCCCGAGTATATTGCATACCGCACGCAAACTTTATGCCAAGAAAAAACTCCGCCAGATGAAAAAAGCGCTGACAAAGACAGCGAGCAATCTCTTCCCTTAATTTGACAACTTTTGAACAACGACATAGGTGTTGGAATAGGTTATGTCGCTGCTTGGTGTGTGAGTTATTTGAAGGCGGCCTGTGTTTGTTAAACGAAAAACATATTCACCCATTATTGCCATGTTTGTTCGCGCAAAGCCATAGCGAGTGGAAAAAGGCAAAAACATGCCGTTGGCGCTAAGGTCGATTTGCGGAACTGTGTCGGAATTGTTGGTGATATAGGTGTAATATCTAACAAGATATCCGCCCGCGGAAAGGGTGATAAAATTGCTTCCATTTGCCGAAACATCTGGCTGACCTGACGGAT
>CANQRE010000002.1 GCA_947626175.1 uncultured Clostridia bacterium | reverse complement strand
CCAACGTTAACTTCCGCACTAGAAGATGGTTGAACTTCCAAGAAATCTCCATTTCCCGAATCATCATATCTAACAACAATGTTTTGAACACGCAAAGATGAATATTTTGAGCTTTGTGTGAATGTTCCAACAAGAAGTCCGGCATTGTTGGCTTTAAGTATAACGGCAGGATTGCTCTCTGTGATATTAGCAAAGAAATTAAGCGAAATGTCAACAAACTTTGTGCTTGTCCCTGTTTCACCGCTATCTGCGTTCGGAGCGATTATGCCGGCATTATTGTCATCGCCGGAAAGCATAACTTGATTATATATATAGAAATCAACATTTTCAAGTGAAACTTTTTGTGCTGTGCCAGCGAAAAGAGGATAATTTATATGGTCTTCTCCATTTGCAGGCTTCATGAATATGTTTAAATTTCTTATAACAAGGCCTTCATTGGCACCGCCACCTAAAAACATTGAGTCACTAATTTCAAGCCCTGGGTAAGCGGTTATGCTCCTATCACCAATTGGGGTGTCAATTTTGTTGGATCCCCAAGACCTGTCAATTGCTCCAAGTATTGTGCCTTTGAAATTCTGAAAGGCAGCTAAATCCTGTTTTGTCAATACAATATTTTTAAAAGTCATTTGTCCAGCACTGTCGGTTGGTTTTTCAAGGCCACGAACACGAATTTCAAGGTTTGGATTTTCCTGCATTTCAGCCAAAACTTCAGCCTTGTTGTATACATCAAGATACATGTAACTTTCAGAATGGGCAAAGTTGATTTGTGGATACAATGTGTTTGTCAAATGCTTCCAATTACGGGCATTCCATGCCCTTGAGTTGATAAATGCTCCATTTGTTTCAGAATAAGCTGTTTGAACATTGTTAAATTCAGAAATCGCTTTGATTGTGAAATACAGGTCATCATAAATTTTTTGATAAGCTTCCATGTAAGAGTTTGCTTGATTTTGAGTGGTGGTGAGATCATCACCTTTCTCTTTCTCCAGATAGTCATACCAACCATCGTCACTGTCTATATTACCTTGCGTATCAATCCCATTGAATGGAACAACTGTCAAAGTTGTGCCGTTGCTGCTTACGTAGGTTTCCATAAAGCCAAATGATTTTCCAGATTTGTTATCTGCGGTTGCAGAAGCATTGTCCTGATTTGCAACTGCCGAAACAATGATTCCCACATTTGTTGGCTCGACTAATCTTACCACTTCTTTTAACTCTTCACCATGTTCGTTATACGTTGTCCTTGTCATGTCTTGAGCTTCTGTTTGAACACCGCTTCCCGCAATGGCATAAATTTTGTCATTAACACCATAACGATTGTTGTTGATTCCGTAATGGTTGACAGCGTTCACTGACGACAAAGCAATTTTGTTTGTTGAATCACCGCTTGTGGCATCAATTTTGCCAAACAATCCGCCATAACGCAAATCGTCAGCTGCAAGACAATCTTCATCATTTCCACCGTCAACAACAAACACGTCTGACGAAGTGTAAACTTCATGAAGGTATGTTGTGAACTGCTCACGTGCTGAGTTTTCATCTGCTTGCACAATAAATGTTGTTTTGTTTGGGAAAACTCCGCCGGCAATTCCGCCTGCAAAGCCGCCTTCATAAGCGTTGATCACATTGATTTTGCTGTATGAAACAGCCACAGCAGCTGATTTTATGCCGCCAAACAATCCGCCGATATATTTTGGTTTGTAACGAACAGCTGTTTCGCCAGCCACTTGTCCCGCTTCATCTTCAGCTTCAAGCACAAAAATGTCAAGTGCGCCGCGTTCAGCTGAAAGATTGCCTTGATAATATGAGTAAATGTTGTTTGTTAAAGTGCCAGTTCCTTCAATATTGGCCTGCAACTCTTCATCATATTCGGAATATATTTGTTCAAATTGACCGTTTGCAAAGCCAACAATTCCGCCGGCAAAGCCATTGTATGACAAAATTTTGGAGCCATTTTCAATTTGAAGCGAAGCGTCCTTTACTTTTGTTTTCACGCCAGTGAAGCCAATAACTCCGCCAACAACTTCGCCGCGAATGTCAATAACCCCGTTCACGTTAAGTCGCTGCGTGTCAAATGCTTCAGCTTGAAGGCCTTGTTGATAGTTAAAGCTGCTGCTTGTGCGTTCAATGGACAAATAGCCATCATAATAGCCAACAATTCCGCCGGCAACTGACAGACTGCCAACACCGCCTGGACCAGCATCATAGAATCCCTTTTGATTTACCTGTGATTCACGAACAGGTTGTGGGTCAAACGAAATATACTTGTCATTGTCTTCTGACGATGAAGAATATGATGACTGAACAACAATATCTTTTGCTGAAAGGCCATTAAGTTTTGTTTCGCCAAAAACTGCACCGATAATTCCGCCGGTCAAGTTTCCACCTTGAACGCCCTTCCTGCTTGAAATGCTTTCCAATGCACTGTTTTGCGTTACATTTATGTTTGAAATGATTGCATCGGACACCATTCCGGCAAGCGAACCAACAATGTTTGACCTTCCAAACGTTACGTTGTTGATTTCAATGTCAAGATTTTGAACAAGTGCCTGATCTTGCTGTGAAATTGAAGATGGGGCTTTGATTTGCCCAAACAAGCCTGCTGCGTTTGGAACAGATCCAACACCTTCCTGTGAGCCAAGTGAAAGTTTTTTGATTTGGAAGCCGTTTCCTTCAAGTGTTCCGGTGAAGGCTTTGCTAATTGATGAAATTGTGGCATTGCCAAACTCATCATTAAGAGCCGACATGTCAATATCTGAAACAAATCGATATGAGCCTTTGACTTCGGTGTTGGTGTAATATTTTCGCACATTTGTGGATGAAGATTCGCCAACCGCTTCCTTGAAGTCTTTTGCCGAAGTGATCAAAATTGGGTTGTCGCTTGAGCCATAAGTTGTGTCATATCCCCTTCCAACGGCGGAGACACTTGTTAGTTGTGCAAAAGGAAGATCATATGTGTTGTCGCTTCTGCCAACATAATAACGATGGCTGAGTGTGACAATATCTCTGCTTACAAGCCTTAAGCCAAGCGCTATGGCAGAGCCATCTTGCGATGGATCAACCATTCGCCAAATTCCGTCTTGTTTTGTTGATGATGTTTGGAAAATAAAGCCATAATAAGCCGATTTGTTTTTAACTTCATCTTGCATGATTGGAGTTGCAAGATTTGTTATCACCTTTTCAAGGTCATCAACATTGGTGTCGGTTGATGGATTGTAATAATATGACAACTCAATTTTTCCGGTGTTCAAGCTGTTTCCGTTTTCATCAACACCTGAGAAGTTCAAGTTCAATAAATCCGATTTTTCAACAAACGATGCTGAATATGATGTTGAAATAAGGTTTTTGTTTTCATAAACAAATCCGGCAGCCGTCCTTCCTTTGATTGGGTTGTTGGACAAATCCACCAAGCTTATGTTTGAATAGCAATTTGAAATTTCACCTTGCTCGCCGTTGTTGATCACAAAACCAGCAATTTTGCCTTGCGATTTTATGTTGCTGCCGCTGAGATAATATTTTTCACTTCCTGTTTCCATTTGTTCTTGAACGCCGGCAACCATGCTCATGCGAACTTTTCCTGTGTTTCTGCCAACAAAGCCTGCTGTTTCAGATGAATTGAGATGTGTGTCGTTGGTGATTTGAATTTGTTCTGCGCCGGATGATGCAATTTGGCCATCATTGTTCAAAACAAAGCCTGCCATGTTGCCTTGTCCATAAAGAGTGAACTGGCCAAGTTTTTCGGTGGAATAATAGAACTTGTCGGTTGAGCCTTGTTGCTCGCCGATAACAACAATTTCCTGTCCGCCGACAGTTGAATTTGTGATTGATCCTTCAGAGTGGTTGTTCAAAACAAAGCCAGCAATTTCACTTGTGACCGACTCATCTGCAATGTAATATTGACTTGAGCCGCGAAGAAGAGTGACTTGAAGCCCAAGCTCACCAGTGTTAACGCGAAGCGCTTCTGGATTTTGATATGCAACAACTTGAGTGTTGGTGATGATTCCATAGTTGTCAAGTGCAATTGCAGCAACCCTTATGTTTCTATATCCAGTTGTTGGAGCTGTGTTGACAACAATGTTTCCGCCATTGTAAAGGTTGACTCTCAAGTTTTTGATAACCGTTGCTTGTGGAATTGTTGTGAAAAGAGCAAGATCCAAATTGCCAGAGCCAGATGTGTTGAAGCTTTCAATGTGAATTGTTTGTCCGTTTCCATCAAGGCTGCGGAACTTGCTTGCACTTATTGGAGTGTAATTTACAAGGGTTATGTCATTCATAAGAATGTAGTCATGAGCTTCGCCTTCACTGTCAACACTTAAAAACTCTTCTGCCGAAGTGATCATATGTGGACGATCGCCACTTGAAAAATCGGTGATTCTGATTGCAAATCGAGTGTCAACATATCTGTTCACATCTCTTCCGTCTTGTGCAATGTTGATTAAATCACGCATAATCAAAACAACCGGGCTGGCAGTTGTGCGAAGGCCAATAACACTGAATTGTGGCACGTTGTCCTCGCCGATCACATAATTGAGTTTAAAGTTAAAGCCTTCATAAACATAAGTTTTTCCGTCTGAAGACAAATTGAACTGCAGCTGATTGTTGTTTGCATCATAAATTCTTTGTGTGAGCGGAACAGGTTGGCCATCCCTATAGTTTATTGAAAATTCAGAATTTGCGTTATAATAGAACAAATTTTTTGCAAAATCGTTTCTTGCGCTCATAAGCTTGTCAACAACTTCTCGATCTTCATCGTTTGTTTGATCATAAGCATAATCTTGTGGATCAAAATTATATTCAAAATCAAGGCTTAGATTTATGTTGTTGTAAGCTTCAAAAACATAGGCATCAAGCGAATCTGAATATTCTGCCCTTTCAAGAACTGCTGGAGCTGGCATAAAATCGGCAATCACAATATAAGCATAAGACCTTCGTATTTCACGCACGCCATTATAAATCCTTGCAACGGTGGCTTCAATTTGGAACATTCCGTTGACATATTTTATCTTCCCTTCTTCTTCAACTTGAATGCCAGCATCAATGTTGACTTTCACAGTCAAATAAATCATTTTTTTGCCGGTGCCTTGATAGTTTTCAACGATTTCCCAGCCGTTTTCAGGAGTGAGTTCAATTCCCTTAACTCCCGAGCCGCCAATGCTGCTTGCGACCAAGCTTTCAATTTGTTGATCATTGTCAAGCATTATGCTAAGCCTTGCACTTGAGCCTTTTGCAACAACAACTTCCTCATCACTGCCGTTGACTTGAAGCTCGGCAATTGGCAAAGCAGCAACAAACAAATTGAATGAATTGTGTTTTACTTCAATGCCGTTTTCATCATAAAATGCCGCAGTGAGAATAAATGTTGAATTTTGATTGATATTCGCTCCCGCATAAATCAAGAAAGCATAAGCGCCATTTTGTTTGCGTTCAACCCTTATGCCATTTGGAACTGGCGCAGTTGAAGTTGTTGCGCTTTGTGTGTAACGCGTTGATGAAGTTTTGCCACCGTCAAACTCAAGACTTGTGATTCCCAAAGCAAAGTTTGTTTGAGTTTGTCCGCTTCGTGAATAAGTGAGAGTCATATACTTGTAATAAGCATAATCAGGATCAACAAACACATTCATGATTGATGTTCTTCCCGGCGAGATGCCAGATGTAAGTGTATCCATGCGTGTGTAATAGAATGTGTTACCATCAAGCACATTTGCACCTGGCTTGTAATTTGTCATGTCAATGTAGTTGATGTTTTGCCTTGACAAATTGATGACAACTTGTCGATTTTCATTTATTGCAGTTTTGCTTTTTGATGAAATTTGCAAATGGAATGATTGATCTGCCGAAATTTGTGAGCGATAGCTTTCACTGACTTTGATTGTGAGAACATAGGTTCGTGGATGAATCTCAGATTCATTTCCTTTTGTTAACTGAACAATTTCCATTATTATGTCGCCACCTCGTTTCACATGCCAAGTTACAACATCATTCGAAGAAACAACTCTTTCAACTGAAAGTTCTCTTTCGGCAAATGACAGTTCAATGTCGTCATTTTCATAATCGGTGTCAAGCCAAACATAAAGCTGCGAATTAAAAGATGGCTCAATTGTGAGTTCTTCGTTGCTTACACCAATTTCGTTTGCTCCCTTGGAAGCACTTATCACAAGATCTTTTTGCGAATATTTTTTGATTGCATCGTAAACATCGCCGTCAGGATATGATGAAAGCTTTATGTTCACACTTGCATTAAAGCTTTTTGCTTTGCCATCTTGCGACTCTATTTGTGCAAACAATGTTGCTTGCATTCCATTTGGCTGGAATGTTAACTTGTCAGGGCCTTCAGTTTGTTCAACAGATGTTTGAATTTCAAACTTTGTTTGTTGCAAAACAAAGGCAATTGGATTGTTTGCAAGATAAATTGTGTTTTCAATGGTAAATTCAACTTCTGACGATCTGTTTGCTTGAATTTGGAAGCCAGTTGTCACATCTCCTTCAAAAACAACGCCAAACAAATCCAAAGCATTCAAAACAACAAAATCAATTTCTCTATATTTGCTGTAATCCTGTTTTGCTGAAATTGTGAGCTTGAATTCGCCCGTGTGCTTGACAATCAATGCGCTGCCACGAACTTCGGCAATATCAGACCTACTTGACAAAGCAATCAAATTGTTTCCGTCACTTTCAAACAAGTCTGAAAGGCTGATTGTGTTAAGCGCGTTAAGAGCACTTGTTTCAGCTCCGGTCAAGTTGACTTGTTCAACGGCATGAAGGAACAAAATGTTTGTTGCGCCGTTTACATAAACTTTTTGATGATCGCCATCTTTCACGTTTTGTTGAACAGCGATTGCATCCAAACTTGACACTGTTTGAGCTTGATACAAATTGGATAGATATGGAAGGTTTTGTTCTCCAGATTTTCTTACATATCCATAGTAGCCAATTTCGCCTGGATAAATCCAATTTGAGCGATTGGTGATTTCGTCAGAATTTGCATCCGCATTGAAATAAACATCTTCATAAATCACATTTTCATCGCCAGATGCAACTGCAGGCAAATCGTTTTGCGGTGTCAAATTCCAAGCAAAGCTTTGTTTTATGGTTGGCTCACCTTCTGCTTGAGCAGCAAAAGAGCCTTTGTTTTCTGAAATCAAAACATCGAAAGAAGAATAATTGTAAGCATAGCTGCTTTCAATCACGCCGTTAGAGGAAATTTTGCCAACAATTCCGCCGACATGGGCGGCTGTTATTGTGTTGGTGGCGGTGTTTTCGCCATCTTTGAAAATGTAAAATTCAACTTTTGCGCCAAAGCCGCCATTTTCAGAATTATATATTCCAATTCTGCCATTGTTTAAGCCTGCAACTGCGCCGGCATAATCAGTTGCGCTGATTTCAACACCTTCAACACTAACTGATGAAATCAGTCCATTGTTTATGCCAACAATTGCGCCGGCATATTCAGTTCCAGTGACTATGCTCTTTGTCACGCTTTGAGTGTTTTGCCCAGATGTTATGTTAACAGTTGCTTTTATCAAGTGAATAAGACCTTTGTTTTGATTTGCAACAAAGCCTCCGCCATTTACAGAGCCGCTCACACTCAGGTTTTCAACTTTTCCACCTTCGCCGATTGTGTCAAACAAAGGATTTGATTCTCCAGCGAAATTGATCGAAATGTCGCTTGAATATCCCTTTAAAGAACCTGTAAATTCCTGCCCTAATCCAATTGATTGCCAATTGTTTAAGGTCAAGCTGTTCATCAAAACATAATGATTTGAAATAGAAATGTTTTTAAGTTCGTTTTCATCATAAATTCTTGTTGCCCGCTCTTCGGTTGCACCATCTGCAACAACAACTTTGATGCGTTTTAAGATGTTTGAAAAATAAACTTTCGTGATTTCATCTGCTGAAACACGCCTATAGAAATATCCATTTAAAGCTTGTTCAAAGTTTTCGCCAATATTGTCAATTGAAAAACTTCTTTCTTCAGGTTGGCCATATCGGTTGTCAACATAATAAACGATTTGCTCAAAGCCAGATGAAAGTTTGATTGCATCCTGTGGGAAAATGTATACATAGCCTGTTCCGCCTTCAGTCAAAGAAGGGGCAATTGTGACAATTCCATTTTCAAGAGCTTGAGAATCAAGCAGTCCCTTGTTGGAGGTGGAATCAGGAACAAATTTGTAACACAAACTTGTGTTGCGTGCAGAAAGCGGCGTGACAGATGTTATGATCATTGCAGACCTGTCACTGTTTTCAATTCCGTTCAAATCCAAATAAATTTCGCCGTCTGCGGTTTCATTGATCCATCGGATGTTTTCAACTCGCTGTGCGTTTTCAATCAAAACATCAATTGTGGTGTAATATTTTCTGTTGTGAACTTCATAGGTTACAACAATTTGATCTGACCAAATATCATAGCCATCGGTTGTGAGCGCAACAACGTCAAAGCTAATAGATTTGTTTGTTACAATAATATTTTCACATTTTATATATTTATAGCCGCTGAAATTATCTTTTCCAGGCTGTGGCTGCACACCATTGACATCATTATAATAATTTTGCGAATAAATTGTGACTTGTCCCTGTGGTTGCGTTGCGTCACCGCTTGCATAAGTTACAGGCTTGTTGTCCGGCCTGTAGCTTACATTTATTGTTGCTCGCGCAAGATTTGCTTCGCTTGTTGAAATCGAGTCAAGCGCAGGCAAAGTTACGCCCTGCTCGTCAGCAGTTAGCCTTGTTGGAGCGGTGTAAGCTTCAACATGGAAAATTCTGTAAATAACCGTGTCTTCATGGCTTCGATCATAGCCACTAAATGTGACAAGGCAATAACCGTTGAAGTCGGAATTTATTGAAAGATGGCCATCAATCGAAAACTCAACATTGTCAGGCTGACCTTGCTGACCTTGATAAGCAGCTATAAGCATTCCGGCAGTTGGATTTTCATCAAGCCCTTCGCCGCTGACAAATATAACACCATTGTTTGACAAATCCACAATGCCGGCATTGCTGAAAAAGTTTAGCACAACTGTGCTGCCTGTTTGCATGATCAAATTGGAAAGTGTTCCTGTTCCGCTTTGCTGAGTATCGGCCATTCCCTCGCTGTTTTGATTGTTTTCTTCCCTGATTACGCCGCTTGACAAAAGATTGTCAACCTTGACAGAAGCATCTTCCATTGAAATGAACGGCTGAATAATAAAGCTGTTGGTTTGATCAATCACTCCAACAAAGCCATTTTCATGGCAAATTTGAAATTCAAATGTTGTGTTTTGTGCGGTGGCAAGCTCTTGCTGCGTTAAGGTTGTTGAAATTGTGAAATTGAAGTCGTTTTGATTAAAGCTAAATCCGCTCACGCTAAACAAATTTTGATTTGATGAAATAGGCTTAATATAAAAACCTTTTATTCCATTAAGCTCTTCACTTGTTGTGAATGTGAAAGTTTGGCTGTTTGAAATGTTTATTGGCAAATAATAAGCATAAACTTGATTTTCGCCGCGTGTTTCAGGTTTGAAATTCTCTGATTCAACCACAAAATCAGTGCCAGGAGATCTGCCACAAACAAGAGTCAAACCGCTGTTGACGTTTTTGTTTTGATCAGCAATAAATTCAATTTTAAATTCACTTCCGTCATATGTTTCAGCGGCTTCTTGATTGACTTTTACAAAAATTGTTGTTTTGTTGGTTAGCGAGCTTTTTGTCACAAACGAGCTGCCTTCCCTGTCAAACTCAATTTCCTTGGCTTGTCCGCCATCGCTTATGCAAACAATTGAAAGTGCATCGCTTAGTTTTTCAAGTGCCATGCTAATCTGAGGCGAAACTTTGATTTTGAAAGTTGCTTTGTCATTTTGAATTGTGTCCGGGCCAAGCTCAACATATATTGGTCTTCCATTTGCTTGCCCTACTGTTGTATAATGGTCATAAATGTTAATTTTTTCGCCATCGACAAGGTCTTCGCCATTTGACGAAACTGAAATTTGATTTACAATTTGTTCAAGATTTATGTAAAACGACTTTGTTTGAACGCTGTAAAGATTGTAACTTGAATATTTGATTTCAAAGCAAACCTCGACAAGCCCAACTTTTTTTGAACTTTTTGGCTTTAGCTTGAAAAAGAAAGCATCTTGCACGTCAATTGGTTTGTCTGAATAGCTGCGGCGAGTTATTTCAAAAATTGAAGAATCTTCCTTCCCGTCAATTTTTACGATTGCTTTTGGAAGCTCAACAAGTGGGAAAAATTCACTTCCAACATTGATTTCCAAATACAGGCTTTTGTTGTTGTTAACTTCAAGGCTTATTGCGTTTTCCACTTCTTCAGAAGTTGGAATATAGGCTTGGCCTTCTGTTTGCTCATCCCCAACAAAATAACCCGGGACAATTTCTTTTGGAAGAGCTTTGACAACATCCAAAGTTACTGTGGCACTGAGATTTGTGTAAACTGACGAAGCAACAAGCACAACTTGTGATTGGTCATAATCTTCCGAAACTGTAAGCCTGTTTGATTCATCCAGCGTGACAAATTCGCTTTGAGTTTGAAGCGACCATGTGACATCCTTTCGATTGCTTTCGCCATTTTTGCGCGATGTGAATTTCAAATATCTGGATGGATCAAGTGGTGTTTGCTCGCCACGAACAACATATTGCTTTGTTGCATCTGGATTTTGCTCCAAGGCAGTGATATCGCTGTAAACAAACACTTTGATTTCTCGCTCCGCATTGCCATGAGCTCGAAGCATAAGCGTTGCATCGCCTTCACTTTTTGCTGTGATTTTGATTGTTGTGACGTTTGTTTTGCTGTCATAAGTGCTTTCAGTGAAAACAATTGTTTGATTTTCGTTGTTGACAGAAATGCTGCCACCTGAAGTGCCTTCAACCTTTGCGGAAATTTCCGCTTTTGCCTCTCCTGAGCCAATGTCAAGATTGATCACTCCATTTTCGTCAAAACTTTGAGAGGAAACAGAAATTGTGGCGTGAACTTCTTTTTTTCCACATGCGGAAAAAACAAGGCCACCCAAAAGTAGAAAAGCGCCAAATATAACAACGAAAACTTTGCTAATTTTACTTTTCAAAAACTTTCCTCCCAATTTATTATTTTTAAATTACAAAAATTTATAAAATTTTTTATTGCAAAAATTATAGATTTTTGGACAATAAGATTATAGAACAAATTTGAAAAAATTGTCAAATAAAAAAGGCTTTTATAATTAAGTTGCAAAAAAATATTTTTTTTGTTAAAATAAAAAGCGAAAAAATTATGAAAAAAATACTTTCACAAATTCGAAAATTGATTTTCGACCAAAATTTAATTGAAAATGGCGACAAAATTGCCGTTGGCGTTTCTGGCGGAAAAGACAGTTTAACCCTTTTGTTTGCCTTAAGGCAACTGCAATTGTTTTCAAATTTAAAGTTTGAACTTGTGGGCATTGCAATCGATCTTTCAAATGGAAAAATGGATTATTCAAAAATTGAGGATTTTTGCAATCAAATTGGAGTGGAATTCAAAGTTGAAAAATCAAATGTTTTTGAAATTATTTTCGATATCAGAAAGGAAAAAAATCCATGCTCGCTGTGTGCAAATATGCGCCGAGGACTGTTGAATTCTGCCGCAAAACAAATGGGCTGCAACAAAGTTGCTCTTGCACATCACAGCGATGATTTGATTGAAACATTTTTAATGGGAATGTTTTTTGAAGGACGGCTTTATGTCCTTCAGCCAAAATCATATTTGTCAAGGACAAATTTAACGGTGATAAGGCCAATGCTGCTGTGCGAAGAAAGTGACATAATTGTGGCGGCGAAAAAATTTCCAGTGATAAAAAACATTTGCCCAAAAGACCATTTCTCGCAACGGGAAAAAGCAAAAAATATTTTAAAAACCTTGAATGAAATATATCCTAATGCAAAAGAAAAAATTTTCAATGCCCTGACACACCCAAAACGCTATAATTTGTGGAAATAAGCCAAAAAAATCAAAAAAAATGGCAAAAAAAACGCAAAAAATTGCAAAAAATTGATTAAAATTGATTAAAAAAATTATTTGCCTTCATTTCAAAGGCAAATAATTTTATGCTGTTAAATATTTTTTTCGAGTGGCTTGACCGCCCCTTATGTGCTTTTCAGAAAAATTTATAAGCAATATTTTTTCAATTTTTTGATATTTTTTTGCATTTAATTTTTTCAATCTTTCTGACATGTCAACATGAACAGTGCTTTTGCTCACGCCAAACAAATGTGCAGTTTGCCTAAGTGTGCTTCTCGTGCTTAAAATATATTCCGCTTCCAGCAAAACACGCCTTGTTATGCCCTCATTCACGACAACCCCCCTCCTTGGAAATATCTCTATTCGGGGATTTGTCGTTTTATGTCAAATTAAATCATATTTTTAAAAAAAACGAGATTAAATCCCGTTTTTTTATTTTTTTGCTTCTATTATTTTGCAAATTTCATTGACAGAACGAATTTTGTTGACTTCGTCATCTTTGATTTTGATTCCAAATTCATCTTCAAGTGTCATAAGCATTTCAACAACATCAAGTGAATCGGCCCCAAGGTCATTGACAATGTCAGCATTATCATTTATGTCATCAGGAGAGATGCAAAGCTGATCAGCGATAAGCTGTTTGATTTTTTCTTTCATATTCTGCCTCCATGAAATGATTATATCATAATCGTGGAGCCAAAAACAAGCATTTGTCACTTGTTTTGCAAAGAAATATAATTGTTTGGATCAACCGATTCGCCGTCTTTATATAAGCTGAAGTCAACGTGTTTGCCATAAGATGCCTCACCTGCAGCAGATGTTGACATTGATCCAATTTTTTGTCCCTTTTTGACAACATCGCCTTTTTTCACATCAACATTTTCATCAAGCGAGCTGTAAACGCTCACAAATCCATCGTCATGTTTTATTGACACAATGTAGCCAGACATATATTTGTAAAACACGTCGGTGACTGTTCCATCAAGAACTGACATAACTGTTGAGTCTTCACTTGTCAGGTCAACTGAATAATGTGCTTCCCATTTGTTGAGCGTTTCATTGTATTGAAGCTTTGTGTTGTTGAAATCCTTGATCACCGAAGCATTTGTCGTTGGCAATCCAAACACAAGCGGCGTTGTGTCAACAGGGTGATCGTCATTGGTTTTCCTGTTTGACAAAACTCCCACAAGTGTGGCTGCAATCACGATCACAACAATCGCCACCCCCGCAATGATGTAAGCACCAAACCTTTTGAAAAAAGTGAAGAATTTGTTTTGCTTTTTGATTTCCATTTCTTACCTCCTGAGCCAATTATTGCCAAATCAAAATTTTGTATACTCACATTTTTTAAAAACCTGTCATAATCATTGGAAAGCCAACAAGCATGTTTTCGCCGTCAACAACAAGTTGAACATTTATTTTTTTGCAGTCAACAATTTTTTCATCCATTCCCTTGCTGCTCCAGCCATAAACAATTTGTTTTTGTCCCAATTCTTGTGTGAAAGCATAAGAAATGTTTAAAAAGTTTTCAACATTTTTTCTTTCAAAGCTAGGCAGCACAAAAACAACGCATTTTGGCTGATTGTTTTTGCAAAAGCTTTTTGCTTTTTCCTTGTCATCAAAAGTCACAATTGCATCACTGCCGTTTGCGATGAAATCAAGTTTGTTGTCCACTGCAACTTTTTGATCAACCACAACATTTATTGCCTTGACATTTTGCATTTCAAACAAATCTATCCTTGGAAAAGAAAGACTTGCAACAACTGCCACCGCAGCAAAAAATAAAAACATGATTTTTTTCATGCTTTAGTTTTTGACAAAAAAGCGCCATTTAATATCCCCAAACTTCACTTCTAGACAAATTTGAGTCAATTGCTTCGACAACAATCGTGAATACATACGTTTTTGTGGAATTGTAATATTTGTCAGGTCTTAGGCGAACATATGATGCAAGCGAAATTTTGTTTGACTTTAAAAGTGGCTGGTCAAAATAAAAATAATCCCCGTTTTCCGTCCAATGCTCACTTATGCCAAGCTCAAGATTCATATCTTGGTCCGAGCAATCAAAAATAACCGCTTTTGCCCGCACAAACATGTCATTTTCTGAAGAATTTGTGATGTTTATGTTTTGATCAAGCTTTTGTCCCGGCAAAAATGAGCCAGGAAATGTGAAACTTGCAACTTTTGCACCCGTTTCGGTGATGTTTAAATTTAACGTTTGACCAAGCGTGACATCGCTTTCAAGCTTTGTGACATTGGCATAAAACCAACCGGAAATTCCAAGATAAAGCGTTACTCCCAGCAAGATCACAAGTGCTATTATTGCAAAAATAAAACCATAAGTGGATTTTGAAAGTTTTTTCATGCCCTTATGGTTTGCAATTTTGACTTTTATATTCTGTCAGCTTTTCCTAAGTTGGCGGCGGCGGCGATATTCCCTTGCCTTTCTGAAAGTTGAAATTTGCTCTTCCTTGAAGGATTTGCTTTCCTGTTGCAAACGCCTTTCAACTTTAAGCCAGCGATATTTTCTGTTTCCATAAGCAACGTCATATGTGACCATTCCAAATCCAAGGATCAAATACACATAATATGTGAAAAATCTCCACAAAAGCAGCGCCCAAATAAGTGGTCCGTGTGCAAAATATGGCTGGAACATCATGCTGAATGAAACTTCATTCATACCTGTTCCGCCCGGCAACGGAATAAAGCTGGAAGCAAGGTCAACAAGCACACCCATAACAAGAAAACTGCCATACAGCGAGCCGTCAAAGCCGTTGAACACGCAATAAATGAAAAATGGCAACGAATATGTTAAAAGCGTTTTGGCTGCCATGCAAAAGAACATCACAAAAAAGTCCTTTTTGCTTTTGACATATTCACGCATTATGTTTTGAT
The DNA here is from genome assembly GCA_947626175.1 of uncultured Clostridia bacterium. Taxonomy (GTDB): domain Bacteria; phylum Bacillota; class Clostridia; order Christensenellales; family UBA1242; genus Caccovivens. The sequence continues at coordinate 24,002 of CANQRE010000002.1, read as the reverse complement.
AATCTTCAACATAAGCCGTTACGCGTTGATATTGTTTTTCATAGTTTTTGACGATTTTCATCTTTTGCAAAAGCTTTAATGATTTGGCAACAAGCTTTTTTCCAACATTTTTGCTAACTGACAAAAACAATGTGAAAAACAGCACTGCAAAGCTAAGCACAAAGCCAATGTATGACGAAATGTTAACAAATGAACTGAATGAAGAATAATTCACAAATGAAATTATAAGTGAAACAAGCGAAATGATAAACCATGTCAGTTGCTGAAAAAACAACTTTGCAATTGGGATGGAAAGTGCTTTTGTTGATGGCACATCCCTGCTCATCAAATATGCCACTTGAAATGGCTGTCCGCCTGTTGACAATGGAGTTACAGCGTCATAATATCTTCCACACAAGTTTGTTTTGAATGACAAAATAAATCTGGAATGTTTGCAACTTTTTTTGATTAAATATGAAATTGAAAGCGTGTCAAAAAAGACCAATGTGCAAAAAACAGCAACACAAACAAAAATATAGCCAATGTTTATGTCCAAATCGCTGAGAGGCACAAATTCACTTTGAAAAACTTGATAAAGCAAAATTCCAGCCACAACGCAAATGTTAAACGCCAGCAAAAGTGCGTTCCAAACCTTTTTTCGCTTTCCTTTTTGTTTTGCAACTGCTTGTTGCGAAGCGTCAAGTTTTGCCTTTTCTTCTTGCGAAATCACAGGGATTTCGATTTCAAGCTGAGAAAAATTTGAGCCAGAAGGCTCTTTGTTTTCGTTTAAATTTTTCTCCGCATTTTTTTTCATGTTCATAAATTTTAACAAAAAAACAAGCTCTTGTCAATTAAACAAGAGCTTGCATATATTATTTTACTCATATAAATCTTTATACTCATCAGGATAGAAAGTTAACTTTATTTTTGATCTTAAGAACTCAAGGTTCATGTTTTCAAAAACAGAAGAATTATCTTTGTTGATTTCATCAAACAAACTGTCAAAAATTGTTTTGCTTTCGCCAGCTTTAAGCCTTGCTTCATTTGATGCCAAACGGCCAATTTCCTGACCTCTTAGTTCAAACGATGATCCAATGCCTTCAAACAGGTTTTTCACACGCCCTTCATACATCATGATGTGGATTCCATATTCTGTTCGGATAAGACCGTCATCTTCAACATCTGAATATATGTCGCCAATTTTTGCTTTGTTGTCATCGTAAAGTTTGATTGCTGCGTTTGTGAAAGGCTCAACCATGTTTGATCTGATCGTGTATGGCAAATTGTTTTCTTCATCAGGTGTGTGATAGTCAATGCCAATCACATAATTTCTTTCAGCGTTAAACATTCCGTCATCTTGATTGTATTTATAAATAAAGTCATTAAAGATTTCGGCTTTTTTATACTGATTGTCACCAGCTGTTTCAAGTGATGCCTTAAGCTCAGCCATCACAGCGGAAACTGGCTTTGTTTTTCCTGTTTCCTTCCATTCAACAGTGCCATCTTCATTTTCAACTTTTTCTCTTACTGGGAAAGTTAAATTTGTGTAAAGCTGCTCAATAAGTTGTTTTGCTTGGCCAACCGTGTAACGCTTGCTTTCGCCATTTACAACTTTCATATATTCATTGTATTTTGCCTGGTCTTCATCCGAAAACTTTGCAAGAATGTGTGACACATAAAAATATTGCGTTCCAACTGAGTCAGGCTTGATATAATTTACACTTGCAACATTTGAAAGCACCGCATCGTCATAGCCTGAAGCTTGTTCAACCATATATTTGTTATAGTCGTTCACAACTTTGCTTTGATACAAATCTTGAAGGTTGGAAAGTGTTACAGATGAGTTGGAATATTGATGAGCTTGCGAATATTTTGTGACCATAAAGGATTCATAAATTGAAGTGTATATTCGCTTTATTTCCCTTTTGAACACAGCTTCTTTGTCGGAAGCAAGTTTGAGCCCTTCCTCAGATTTTTTTGCATCACTGAAATATTTGTTTAAGGCAGATGTGTATTGAGAATTGTCTTCAACAAACTTTGTCATTTGATTGTAAAGTGCATTAAGGTCGTTTTCAGTTTCAATATCCCTGTCGCTTCCGTTCCAAGGAATGTATTTTTCAACCTCATTTTCAATTTTGTTTTCAACTTGAATTGTGTAAACCACTTCACTGTCGCCATACGGATTGGTGATTGTTTGTGGAACAAGAATTGCATTTGGAGTGAAAATTGTTTGGCTCACAGCCCCATCTGACGAGTCTTCACTGTCAGGATTTGTGATGTGATTTAGGTCGTTATAATATTGCTCAATGTTTGTTTTGATGGCATCATAGGTTTGTTCCCAAAGATATGTTTTTTCCTTTGCCAGCAAAATTTGTCCGCCGTTTTCTTGCTTGCAAGCGTTTTCTTCTTCCCTTATTGTGAGTTTTTTGTCAACAATTCGCTTGATTGTTTCCTTGTAAGCATCTTTTTCGCTCATTCCATAACTTTGAACATATTGATAGCCAAAACTATTGAAGGATGTTATAAGTTCTCTTTTGTTGATTGTAACCTTTTCGCCATTTTCATAGGTGTATGATGCCACAACTGCGTTGTAATATCTATCCATATTTCTGCTAACAATGTTGCAGCCCGCAAAAAGAGAAACCCCTAACATTAGAGATAATGTGAGCGAAGTGATGATTTTGCTTGTTCGAGATTTGTGCATTCTTAAAGCCCTTTTAAAATAGTCCTTATTAGTATATAATAATTAAACAACTTTTTCAAGCAAATTAAACCTTTTTTTCAACTTTTTCATTTTTTGCTTCTTCAAGCATTGCAATAATTTTGTCCAGCATTTTTGCCAAAGCGCCGTCCTTTGCAATTCTGATTATTGGCGAGTTTTCAAATTTTAAACTTGCATTATATTTTCCCAAAACTCCAACAAGCCTTTCATCGATCACATTTTCCAATTTGTAAAGCTCAAGCACAATCACTCCGCCTTCAAGCTTTACTGTTTTTATGTCAAATTCGCCTGCCAAGTTTTTGATCACAGCAATTTTGACAAGATTCACAATGCTTTGTGGTGCAGTGCCAAAGCCTTCAGCAAAAGTTGACAAAAGTTCTTGCATAGAAGCAAAACTGTCGCACTGGCTGACTTTGACATAATAAGAAATTCTGTCATCTTCGTCTGAAATGTAATCTTCAGGAATAAACGCGTCAACAGGAAGATCAATTTTAACTGGCTTTGAAAGTTTTGATTGTTTGCCTTGAAGTTTGCCAATTGTTTCGTTTAAAAGTTTGACATACATGTCATATCCAACCTTTTCGATATGCCCATGCTGTTCCTTTCCAAAAACATTTCCTGCCCCACGCAATTCAAGGTCTCGCATTGAAATTTTAAATCCGCTTCCCAGCTCTTTGAACTCTTGAATTGCTTCAAGGCGTTTGTAAGCCTGATTTGTTAAAAGTTTTCCATCCTTGAACAGGAGATAGGCATAGCTAAGCTTGTCGCTTCTGCCAATTCTTCCACGAAGTTGATATAACTGGCCAAGCCCCAAATTGTCAGCGTCATAAATTATCATTGTGTTGGCGGATGGAAGATCTATGCCATTTTCGATAAGAGTAGTTGAAACAAACACGTCATATTCATTTTTGAAAAGTTTGGTTATAACGTTTTGAAGTTCTCTTTCCGCCATTTGCCCATGAGCCACACCCACTTTTGCAGCTGGCACTAAATGCCTGATATGCGAAGCGACTTTGTCAATTGTTTGAACTCGGTTGTATATCACAAAAACTTTGCCATTTCTTGCAAGCTCTCGCTTTATCACGGATGCAACAACTTCATCATCTTCATTTGTGACATAGGTTTGAATTGGCAATCTTTCCTTTGGCGGAGTTGTTAAAACAGAAATGTCCCTTATGCCTGAAAGCGACATGTGGAGCGTTCGCGGAATTGGAGTTGCCGAAAGCGACAAAACATCCACATTGTTTTTTATCGATTTGATTTTTTCTTTGTCTGCCACGCCAAAACGCTGTTCTTCGTCAACAATCAAAAGTCCCAAATCTTTGAACACAACATTTTTGGAAAGAAGTTTGTGCGTGCCAATGACAAGGTCAACTTCGCCCTTTTTTATTTTTTCCAAAATGTCCTTAACTTCATTTGGCTTTTTAAATCTGTTCAAAAGTTCAATTTTCACGCCAAAATCTTGCATTCTCTTTTTTGCACTTAGGGCATGCTGCTCGCTTAGAATTGTTGTTGGGCACAAAAATGCCACTTGCTTTTGATTTATGATTGCCCTAAACGCTGCCCTGTAAGCAACTTCGGTTTTGCCAAATCCAACATCTCCGCAAAGCAATCTGTCCATCACTTTGCCTTGTTGCATGTCAGACAACACTTCCTTTATGGCAACAATCTGATCAAAAGTTTCCTCAAATTCAAATTTGCTTGCAAAAGCATTTTCCAAAAATTCTTCGCTTTTGAACTTGAATCCCTTTGCATCTTGCCTTGCCTTGTATTCCTTCATAAGTTCAAGGGCAAAACCTTCAAGCTTTTCCTTGACTTTGGCTTTTAGCTGCTCAAACTCTCTCCCGCCAAGGGCATTCATTTTTGGCTCGCCTTCGCCAACATAGGCTGAAAGTGAATTTGCTTGCTCGCTTGGAAGATACAGCATCCCCCCGCCGCGATATTCAATGACAAAATAGTCTTTTTCAAAACCGGCAAGCTTCATGCGCTGCACGCCAACACATTTGCCTATGCCATGAAAATCATGCACAACAAATTCGCCAACTTTTGGGGCATAAAACGCATCTTTTTTTGCCCTTCTTGCAATGCTTGGCTTTTGCCTTGTCAAATTGTCCGAGCCTATTGCATAAAGCATAAGTTTTGGAAAAGAAAATGAGCTTGGAAAATATTTTTCGCTCACATAAATTCCGCAAGCTGAAAAAGATGACTGCTCATAGTCATAAAATGAAATATCTTTTCCCAGCAAAAAGTTTTTAATTCGATTTTTGGATTGTTCATCTCCCGCAAAAAGCACCATTCTTTTTGAATGCGAATCAAAAATTTTCAAATCTTCGCCAAGTTCCACAAAATTGTGAACATAATTTATCTCTGCACCTGACCCAACATCTTCACCGCCGCCGATGACAAAACTTTGACCTTTTTTTAATTCTTCAAAAGAGGCAAAATCGTTTTGATCAAATCCCGTCATCACCCTGTAACTTTTAAACAGCAATTCAATTTGGCCTTCAATGCGCTCCTGCTGATCAACAAAAATATTTTCACTTAGGTCGGTGACATTGTTGTTGCCTTTTGGCAAAATTCGCGGAAAAATGCAAATTTTTTCAATTTTTTCAACATTTTTCATGTCATTTGGGTTAAAATAACTCAAATTTTCAATTTCTTCATCAAAAAAATCACATCGAACTGGAAGCTCTTTTGACAAGGGAAATATGTCCAAAATATCCCCTCTTAGGGCAAACTCACCTTCACTTGAAACAAGGCTCACCCGCTCATATCCCATTTTTGAAAGAGCCAAAGAAAGCTCTTGTGGCGGAATTGTTTTTCCTTTTTCAAGAATTAATGGCTTTTGCAAAAACTGCAAATCAAATTTTGAAATTATTGCATTTGGCAAAAAAATTAAAAAATCAATTTCGCCTTGCAAAAACGCACTTGTCATTGCTGCAAAGGAAGTGAGATTTTCATCATCTTCCCTTGCTCCAACTTCGCGGCCAGAACTTAGCACTTCACAAGAAAAGCCAAGCGAATTTAAGTTTCGTTTTAACTTGACTGCCTGAACAAAATCGCTTGACAAAACAACGCCCCTCTTTTTTGACGCAATGATGAGCGATTTTTCACCTTCCTTTACTCCGCTTATAACTTTTTTTTCACAAATGCCCGACTGAGCAATTAGGTCAAAAATTTTTTTCAATTCAGCCACTCGCTTATTTTTTCAATTGCACTTTCAACAAGTTTTGTTTGAAATTCTTGATCAAGTTTGTGTTCAACAACAAAGCTTCTTAGTTCACCTTCAGGTTTTCCAATTCCGATTTTCAATCTTTCAAAATCTTCGCCAATGAGCGAAACAATGTTTCTTAGGCCGTTGTGAGTTCCGCCGCTTCCACGCTCGCGATATCGAACAGTGCCGCGGTCAATGTCAATATCGTCAACAACGACCAAAAGTTTGGCATCCTTAAACTTTTTTTTGAGCAAAATCACTGCTTCGCCAGACAAATTCATGTATGTTTGCGGTTTGACGAGCATGACAAGCTCATTGCCAACTTTTGCTTGGCCATAAATTGACTTAAAGCCTTTTTTTGTTAGTGGAATGTCCAGTTTTTTTGCAAGATTGTCCACAACTTCAAAGCCAATGTTATGTCCTGTGTTTTTGTATTGATTGATTGGGTTTCCAAGCCCGACAATTATTTTCATTTTGATTTTCCTTCCACAATATTTTCGCCTTGCAAAATGCTGTTTGCTTTGATGAGTGAATTTTCAATGTAATTTCCGCTCTTAAGCCAAACGCCTTGTTCAATCACGCTTTGGCCAACAATAACATTGTTTGGCTCAATCACAACTCCGCTTTCAATTTGAACATCGGCATCAATAAAAATTGTGTTTTCGCCCTTTAAGATAACTCCATTTTCCATGTGATATTTTCTTATGCGTTGCCACAAAACATCGGTGGCTTTGCTTATTGACAAAGGACTTGAAACAATCAAAAATTGTTCAGGAGAAAAATATTTTCTGGCTGGTGAAAAAATTTCATTAACTGTGTTTAAATAGTCAACCTTGATTATATATCCCCTTGCCAAGGCAAGCACGTTGATGTCCTTTGATGAAAAATAATCAAGTGCTTTCAAAATTGTTTCTTGTTCAAGCAAAGGAGTATCGCTATACAGCACAACAACTATTTTTTTGCCAACCGCTTCTTTTTTGATGATTGACACAAGTTCTTCATCACTGCAAGGCTCAATCACTTTTGTAAGCATTCTCACGCATGCGAGTTTAAGCCAATCAAGCATGCTTTTGCCGCAAAGATCAAAATCGAACATTTCGGACTTAACAATGATTGCCATGGCTTCGTCTTGCACCCAATCATAATTTTTTGGTGAAACAATTGGCTTTTCAATCACCACCGTTTCAGTTAACATCATTTCGTCAATCATATTTTTCTCCTTGATTTATATTTTTTTGTCAAACTTTTAGGCTTTTGACGGTTTATTTTTGCTTTTTTGTGGGCCGCTGCCCTTGCACATAAAATATTATAATTTCAAAAAACTTTAAAGTCAAACCATTTATTATTTTTTAAAAAAATGTTAAAAACCTTTTTGTAAACGCGAAAAAGTATGATATACTATAATCGTGTATGGAGAAATGATATGAAAAAACAAACAAAAATTTTATGTGGAATTTCGGCTTTGGCGTTTTTGGCAACCTTTGGCTGCGGTCTTGGGCTGGCTATGCCTTCAGTTAACACCGCAAAAGCTGAAATACTTTTACAAAATGTTGAAAGATCCTCTTCTATGACTGTTGAAGCTTTCAACGCCGAAGGGGCTGCAATGGCTGCAACCAATTCAGACCCTGTAACACTTATCGTGCCAGGCGAAGCGGAAAACAACAAAGAAAATTATCCTCGCAAATCATTTGAATGGAGCGAACTTAAGAAATTTGTTGTTTCATTTAATGCAAGCGAAATTGACCAATCAATTTTCAACGAAGAAACAACTTACACCTACACCGTTTCTTGGGCACCAAACAGAGTTTCGCCGTCGGGACAAGCAAACTTGCTATGGAGCGATGAAGCTGTGACTGAACAAACAATCCGTTCAGGAAAATGCTCAAGTGCTCAAGATGTGCCTTCATCCGTTCAGCTTTTTGTGGACAACACCGTTCAATCTGGTTTAAATTTTAATGCCAAAAACATATTGGGCGAAAAATACACCGAAGGCTGGGGACTTTACATGTTCAACTTGAAAATTGGCAACACAAATTTTTACAGCGAACTGTTTGAAATAACTCCAAAAAATGTGACAACTTTGTCAAAGCCAGATATTTCAGTTCAAAAAACATCAAGTGATCAAGGACTTAACAATGCTTACATCTTTTCAGTTGACCAATCATATCAATATGTTCCTGCATATCAAATTCGTTGGTCGGTGAAAGGAAAAGCAAAAGACGGGCGTGACTTTGTGCTTTCACAAGGCGACATTGGAGATCAAGAAGATTTGAACGCAATTTATTCAACCGAATCAATTGATCGAAATGGCCCAACCTTCCGTTTTGACCCACCTTATGAAGGAACTTGGACAGTGACCTGCACAATTTTCCAAGACGATGGCACAACAGTTTATATAACTTCCGACAGCGATTCAGTTTCAACAGTTAAAGGCTTGTCAACACAAAGCATTATTTGGATTGTTGTTGCAGCCGCTTTGGCAGCAGCCATTGTTGTGGCAGTTGTGATTGTGGTTTCAATCAGGCGAGAAAAAGTTTATTAAAAAAAACGCACCGAAATCGGTGCTTTTTTTTAAAACACATTATGCAAACTTGCACCCATAAAATGCAAATAACTTTCACTGTAGGCTTTTATTGCTTCCAAACTTGCATAAAATTCGCTTAGCTCATTTTCCATTTGATAAACTTTGAGTTTTGAAATTTCTGTTCCAATCTCCTGAATGTTTTTGTGATTTACAAGATAACACATTCCACTTTCATTGTTTTTCCAATGCTCTTCCAAATCATCCACCGCAAGTGAAATGTCCATCTCTCGCACATCTTCTTTCCCTTCAGAAAGCGCTTCGATATACAAACAATCGGTTTTTGCTTGTTTAAGCGAATTTGTGACAACCAAATCTTCAGTCACGCTTATTGCAATCAAAAACAAAAACATAAGGACAAGCATAATTTTGGAAAATATTTTCATCTTGACCTCACATTTTCAAATATTTGTTTTTCTCCCTGCTTAAGTTGCAAAAACACTTGGCCGTTTTTGTCAATTGTCATCACAAGCACATCTTTCAATTTTGATTTGCCTGTTTTTTGTTTGACAAAATCAAGCACAAAATTTTCATCCACTTTGGCAACTGGCAAATTTTTTTTCATAAGCTTCCCTTCGCTGACCAAATTGATTGGAATGACATTTGGCTCAACTTTTGCATCAATTGTTTTGTTCACAACCGCCGATTCCTCAGCCTTTGGCATTACACTTAATTTTCCATTTGTTTCCATGATTGCATATTCAACTTGTTCAAGCGAAAAATAGCCAAGCCCACGCATTGATTCCAAAATGTCATCAACGGTGATATTAAGTTTTTTCATTGCTTGATAATCAATGCCTTTGGGATTTACAACAATCACTGGCTTGCCACTGAGAATGCTTGAAAAAGTTGTGCTAAGCCGCGTGAAAAAAGTTAAAACAAAATGCAAAATCACAAGCGTGAACAAAGGCACAATTCCGTGCAAAACAGGAACTGCCACTTCCGCCATTGGAATTGTTGCAAGGTCAGCGATAATCAATGTTAAAACAAGTTCAAAAGGCTGCATTTGCCCAAGCTGCCTTTTGCCCATAATGCGAAAAAGCAACAACACCACCAAATATATTATCACTGCCCTAATTATGATTGTTATCATGCTGATAGTATGAGCAAAGTTTTAAAATATTTTCATGCTTTTGTGGCTTTCTTAAGTTTTTTGCCCTTAAATTTTGTTAAAACCATGTCAAAATAGCCTTTCACATCAACGATATTAAACACCACACATAAAAGCAAATAAAACACAACTCCCACAACGCAGGCAATGATCAATGCAACAAACTCAGGCATTAAAAAGCAACATAGTTTTGACACAAATGAAACAATTGCAGCACAAGGAATTGTTGTCAAACACAACAAAACAAGCGGCCTAAAAAGCTTAAGTTTGACTTTTGTTTTGCGGCGAAGCATGAAAAAGTTAAGAGCCCCCGACACGCACATACATAATCCCATTCCATAAAACAGTGCGCTCACCCCGCATATTGCAGGCAAAAACCACATGCACAAAAACATTACAACTGCCCCGGCAAAGTAATTGACGCAAGCTCTTATTTCATATCCAAGTGAATTTAAAAGTGATGACGTGATGTTTGTCAGCCCCATTGGCAACATAATCCAAGCTGACGAAGCCAAAATCACTCCGCTCAAACTGTTGCCATATAGCACATTGCCAATTATCTCGCCCGCCCCTGCAAACAAAGGAACAACCATTGCGGAAATGAAAAGAGCAAAAATTATTGATGAGCTAATGCGAGCTTGAATGTGCGATGAATCCTCTTTTGCCACCGCCATTGAAATGTCTGGCACAAGTGCTGTGGCAAGCGAACCGATAAGCGTTGACGGAACAAACAAAAGCGGCATCGTCATGCCAACAGCCACTCCAAACAAACTCATCGCCTGTGATGATGTGTAGCCAATCGCAGTGAGCCTTGCCGGAATGATTAACGCAGTGAGCGGCTGAGCAAAACTGCCGGCAACTCGGACTCCAGTGATGGGAATCGACCTGCGAAGAAGCTGGCGGTATTCCTTTCCTGGCTTTGACATTTTCCCGCCACAAATAAAAAATAATAGCACAACAAAAATCATTGAAAAGGCACATGCAATTGTAAGTGACCAAGCAACCGAAACAGCTTTTGACAATATGCTTGCCGCAGGAGCAATCAACAAAACGCATAACAAAATTCTGACAACTTGCTCAACAAACTCGCTTATGCAAAGGGCAAAATAATTGTCTTGCCCCCACAACGCCCCGCGAAAAACACTGTAAACAGCCGAAAAAACAACAGCCGGCAAAAGGACAAGCAAAATTACGATGCAAGCTGAATCGGTGAACAGTTTTGAAAAAAGATTTCTAAAAACAAAAACAATTCCACATAGCAAAAGGCTTGCAAGCAAACCTATGATAAGCCCCGATGACAAAAGCATGCCCTGTTTTTTTTGATTGTTTCCAATGCGATAGCTGGCAGTTAAGCGAGAAATAACAAAAGGAAGTCCACTTGAAACAATGGTGAGAAAAACTGAAAACACAGAAAAAGCAACTTGATAAAGTCCCAAAGCTTCCGGGCCGATTGTGCGAGAAAGATAAATTCGAAACAAAAAGCCAAGCACTCTTGTTAAAATGGAAAAGCCTGTGATCAAGACCACTGTTTTCACAATTGACTTCATTTTTTCCTCCAAAATTATTGTATTATTCGTGCAAAGCATTTAATACAATAAACAGTGGAAGGCATTTATGAAAAAAATATTCGATCGGTTTTATATCGTGAAAAGGGACGACACTCTTTCGTCAATTGCTGAAAAATTTGAGATCAACGAAACGCAGATCTTGGTGGAAAACTTTATTACTCCATCGCAAATCAAAGAAGGAGTGATATTGTCCATAACAAAACATAAAAATGATTGAAAAAATATATCGTTTTGCTTGCCAAAATTTTTTAAAACGTTTATTATAAGGATGAAGGAGGATAAAAACATGGCAAAAGCAGCAGCAGCTAAAGATTATTTTGGTCTTGGAAGAGTTGTAAGCCTTATTCTTGCAATCATTCCATTCACTTCTTGGATCTGCGGAGCTATCGTTAGATTCACAGAAGGCAAACTCGTTGCCGGAATTGTTAGATTGCTTCTTGGCTGGGGCATCATCTGGGTTGTTGACCTTGTTTTGATGATTGTCAAAGGCAAAATCTGGCGTTTGATCAATTGCTAAAAAAAGTGGTGAGTTTCACCATTTTTTTTCAATGTTTTTTTGACAAATGAAAAAATTTGTTTCAAAAGTTTTGACAACCTTGTCAAATTTGTTTTTTCCGTCCAATTTTTCATGTTTGTTTTGTGACAATGACGTGGAAAAAGGAAAAATCATTTGCAATGAATGTTTGCAAGATGCATCTTTTAACAAAGGCAAAAGATGCATTCTTTGTGATATGCCAATTTGCGGCGATGGAGATGTTTGTGACTTTTGCATAAGCCACCACAAGGCTTTTGACAAAGCAATGGCTCCTTGCCTTTATGCCGACAAAGCCAAAAATGTTGTGATAAGGCTAAAGACAAAAAGCGAAAAATATCTTGCGCCAAAAATGGCTCAACTTATGGCGACTCGCTTTTTGGAAGAAAATTTGTCTGTGGACGTGATCGTTCCCGTTCCCCTTTCAAATCGCTCAATGGAAAAGAGGCATTTCAATCAATCGCAACTTCTTGCAACTGAGCTTAGCAAAATTTTAAAGGTTCCCGTGACAAACAGCCTTACAAAAACAAAGGAAACGTCTTCGCAAAAAGACCTGAATTTTGTAAATCGCCAAAAAAATCTTAATGGTGCATTTTCAGTGACAGACAAAAAGAGCGTTTTTGGCAAAAATGTTTTGCTTGTTGACGATGTTATCACAACTTGTGCAACATCAAATGAATGTGCAAAAACACTTAAAAAGTATGCAAAGCGAGTTTATGTTTTGGCATTTGCACGCAGGGATTACAAAAATTTATAAAATTGGAAAAAACGCTTGACTTTCACCCTGTTTTCCAATATAATGATTTGCGTCGCTACATAAAGTGACAAAAATTGTGGCCTCCTGGTCAATCGGTTAAGACGCCGCCCTTTCACGGCGGAATGAGGGGTTCGACTCCCCTGGAGGCTACCACAAAAAAAACTGCGCTGAAGGCTCGTTTCCGCCTTCGGCGAAAAGCGTCGCTCGGACGCTTGTTTTTTTTGTCTTGCGCCGTTGAAAATCGCAGCAAGCTTGGCGATTTTGCGCAATCGCTTTTTTGAAAGGCTTTTTCTTCGAAGCGTTTGATTAGGCACTCGAGCTAGGGTGTCGTTTGCTGAAGGCTCGTTCCCGCCTTTGCGGTTAACAAAAAACGGCACTTTTAGCGCCGTTTTTTTGTTTGTGTTTTAAAATGATGTTATTTATTTTTTTGTAAATCCAAGCCCTGTCAAAACGCTTTCAACATCGATTTGCGGCAAGCTGTCTCCCGCCCAAATTTTTTCGCGCAGGAAAGGCAAGTTTCCTGCGGCTCGCCACCAAAGAGTGTTGTCAAAGCCTGAATAAAACAGTTTTGCATCAGGTGAAGCGAGATATGCTCCAGTTGCGGTGGTTTTTGACGTGTCGGACGAGCTTTCAAACAACATCGGCACGCTCACGTTTGAAGAAAGCACATTAACATAACTGTTTTGAATTTTGATGGTCCTTTTTGTGAAAATTCCTGAGCTTATGTCTGCAATAAATCCATAACTTGCACTTGTGGCATCATAGCTCACAGTTGCGCCGCTGTTTGTGATGCTTAAGTCTTGATTTTGAAAGCCTGCAAAAGCTCCAACAAGCGTTCCTTTGATTTTTCCTTCAAAATACACATTGTCAATCACATTTGATGAAAATGAAGATGCGGCGTATCCAAAAATTCCCCCGGCGGTTGCTGACGAAGTGATGTTGACGCTAAGGAAATTTATGTTTTTCACACTTGCAGCGTCAATGGTATCAAAAAATCCCCTACCTGTGACATTGAGATTTAAAATTGACCATCCTGCCCCATCAAAAGTTCCGCCAAAGCTTTTTGTTGCCAGCAATGTTTTTCCATCGCAATTGATTGAATTGTCAAGCTTGAAGCTTCCACTTAATCTTTGATTACTTGCATTTGTAAATTCACTCATAAGCTCCAATGCGTGATAGGTTTTTAGATGGAACACCGATTCAGCTTCATCAAAATAAATGTCATTTCGATTTGGAAGATCCAAAACATAATCTTTGAAAGGCATATAACCCATGGTTGGAATCCATTTCAAAGTGATCAGCGGACGAAAAGCAATAGATGTTGCAGGCGTTGCACTGTAACTTAAGCCACCTGATTCTGCAACGCAAGTGGTGCGGGCGGAAGAGCTGCCACTTGAACGCAGATAATATGACGATGTTCCGCCATTTGGCCGGACATTTGTTTTGTAAGAAGTGCTTACTCTTGCACCACACGCTATTGCAAGGTCAGAAGGCGAAGCCATCCTTGATGCAGATGCGCTTGTCCCGCTGCTATATAAATATAACCCCGATTTTGCAAATTTTGTTTGCATTTCATAATAAGACGGAATGTAACAATATGTTTGCATTGTGCTTGTTGTGTCCTGCCCTGAATAACTGCCAATGCCAATTGTAACGTTTTGAATCAATGTGTCCTTTTGGGCTGACAGACCTGATGTTTCAAAAAAGTTGGTTGCATAGGTTGCAAGTGCGCTTGTGCTGTAAGAAGATGCTCCTGCAACGCCCGCCATCAAACAAACGTCACTGATAAATTGCAAATTTGTTGTTTTGTCCAAAGATGTTGGGTCCTTTTCATCAACAAGCCACCACTTGATTGAATCAACCTTAAACCACTTTGCCACGCCAGAAGAGCCAACTGTTTCGCCAGTTGAAAAAGTTGCAGTTGAAGATGACACTTTTTGTGTGACTCTGACATAATTGCCGGAAGAACCGCTTTTTGAATAATACCATTCGTCTGCTTGTCCATTGTAAATGGAATATTTTTTGCCTGTTTTATAAAACTCTGTGTTGCTTTTTGCATCAACTTTGGCATTTTCAACAAGCATGCAAGGTCTAAATCCAGCTTGGCTAAAAATGTTCCCCTCTGAATCTACGATTGGCTTTCCATAACTTTGATCATAAAGCCATACTTGTTCATTGGTAGCTTTATCGTTTGTTAGTTTTACTCCAGTGTCAACTATCCCTAATTTATGTGCTTTGCCATCATCATAAGTTCCTTCTTCCCCATAACGCAAGTAAAATTTTGCCGTTGGAACTGAAGTTGCTGAGCCCACAATCAAACCATTTGCAATTGCATATGGCGAAACTGTCCATGTTGATAATGGATAGTTCTTAAGTTCATCATAAAAAATTTGAGGATAACTTAGACCATAACTATAAGCTAATAAAAGTTCCATATTGCTCATCGGATATGCATAAGCGGTCATTACGGCAGATGAAGCATCTGGAGCACAAAGCATACAATTACTTGTGCTAACAATAGAACTACAAATTCCGACCTCATATGCAAAAGACGTTAATCTCGCATCCCGCGAAAAACTTTCTACGCAACCAGCAAACCAAGTGTTTTCATATTCCGCACCACTACTTTCTCTATTATACCAATAATAAGCATTTAAAATAAGATCTGCCATTAAATATGAATAATTGCCAACATCATCGCCACCTACGACATTGCTATCAATAGCACCTTCATTAAGGCCATCCATCACCCACCATTTGATTGGTTCAACCTTAAACCATTTTGCCGCACCACGAGAACCAGATTTGACAACCGTTCCATCAACAGTCAAATAATTTGTGTTGGCGGTATAAGGTTTTTGCAAAACTCGAGCATAATCTCTATTTTGATATATATAACACCCCATGCTGCCTGAAAAACTATAGTTCGAATTTTCAAGATTCCCAGCGGAATATTCTGCTTCAAGGGTTGCGTTTAAAGAATCACCCACATAGCGTTGTGGATATTTGCCAAGATATATGTATTTGTAAGTGTGGCCATAAATTGTTTGAGTTTGAAAGCCTTGGCTGCAAGCATACTCTTCTTCCAAGATTGAATTGAGATCATTTCCAACATAGGTTTGGGGAAATAAGCCCAAATTTGTGTAATAAAAAGTGTTGCCGTTCAAGGTTGTGCTTGAAAGAGTGAAATTGCCTCTGCCGGTTGGTTGCTGTGGCCAATCGGCTTTTAATCTTGTGAAGCCCCCAAAAGGAATAAAACTTACAAACAACGCCAGCAAAACAAAACATAATGTGACCGTGACAATAAAAAGGCTTTGTTTGCGAAAATCAACCTTGCGGCAAACAAAGTTTGGTCGGCAAAAATGTGCCTTCGTGTTACATTTTGTTTGGTTAAGCCTTTTTTCTTTCATATATATTATTATATAACACTTTTAATTTTTCACCAAATCATTTTCAAGGCGGACAAACAAAGCTATTTTGTGTGTTTTATGTCTTTTAACTCAATTGCAACAACGCCGTTTTTTAAATCCTGTGCAGAATAATATTTTTCAACTGTTTTTGCAGGATTTTTGGCGTTTTCGCTTATGCCAAGTTTTTGCCTGTCGTATTTTTTTATCAGCTCGTCAAAATTTTCAAAATTTACAATTTTGTCAACTGTTGCCTTCAGTTTTTCGCCTGTTTTTGTGTTTGTGAAAACAATGTGATCAAGCGGCTTTAACGATTTGCGTTTTTCATCATTGCAGCGCATTTCAACTGTTTTTTCACCGCTTTTTATTTGCTCAAACGGCTTTGGGTCAAGGTGCATTTCAACTGTTTTTGCAAGCGGCTTGGTGTTGAGCGATTTGCGGAAAATGAAAAATCGTTGCCACAAAAATTCAAGCACAAAGTTGATTATCATGCAAGTTACAAGGCCAATAAGATATCCCCAAAATCCCCATGCCAGGCTTGTTTCAACCATTTGAACATACCAAATTTGGAATGGATAAAATGGAACATAAAACAAAAACGCCAAAAACATTGCAAGCGGAACATTGGTTGCCGCTTTGAATGTGAATTTGCGGTTGAATGTGAAATTCCATATAACAGAAAGCGCAAGTCCAACAGTGTCAGCAACAAAAGTGCTTAAATCCTGCTGATTGATAAAATAAAAAGTGATTTGCGGATTTATGCAATAATCCAAAATCAATTTTAACACTGTGGAGCTGACAAGTTGAATTATCCCCGCAGAAAGTGAAAAGAGCAAAAATTTTAAGGCCCTAAAAAATTCTTCTTTGTTTTTGAATGTTGTGTTTTCTTTTTTCATGTTAGACATTATATCATATATAAAATCATTTTAAAAACAATTTAAACGCCTTCGTCCTTTTTTTTGCAGTTCAAGCATAAGTTATTTTGTGAAAAAATCGCGAACAAATCTTCCATTTTTCAACAAGCTCACATACGGAATGGGCGGCCTTGGCTACAACAGTATTGGACAAACAATTGGCTCCTTCCTTATGTTTTTTTGCACGTCAATCATGGGACTGAAAGGCTTTTTGGTTGGAATTGCAATTGGAGTTGCTTCGCTTTGGGATGGCATAAGCGATCCGCTTGTGGGGCAAATTTCCGACCGATCAAAAAACGGACCTTGGGGCAAAAGATTGAAATTTATGATTTTTGCAATCTTTTTTATTGCGGCGTGCAATATTTTGCTGTGGAGCATGCCAAAAGGCAATCAATTTTCAATGTTTTTGTGGCTGCTCGTGTTTTTGCTGCTGCTTGAAACTGCAAACACATTTTGGGCAACCCCTTTTTCTGCTCTTGCAATTGACATTGCCCCTGACTACAACGAACAGTCCAAAGTTCAATCATTCAAAACAACTTTCAACATTTTCGGAATGATTTTGCCAAGCGTTTTGATGTTTTTCATCATGCCTTCA
Source organism: uncultured Clostridia bacterium (assembly GCA_947626175.1). Lineage (GTDB taxonomy): Bacteria > Bacillota > Clostridia > Christensenellales > UBA1242 > Caccovivens. The sequence continues at coordinate 6,622 of CANQRE010000002.1, read as the reverse complement.
CTTGCTCTTGGCGAAAATGCTTCTTCGGCAAATCAAGGTGGATTTGTCACGCTTGCAATCATAAACTCTCTGCTCATGATTTTGTTTGGAATGATAACCATTTTTGGCAACTTGCACAGAGTTAGAAAATTTGTTTCTTACGCTCCGCCTCCGCCCAAAGAAAAACACTCGCTAAAAAAACTTTTACTTGGCTACTTTGAAGTTTTCAAACATCCCGGTTTTGCAGCAATCATTGCAGGTTATTCCACCGCACAAATTGCTTCGTCCTTTTTGACAGGAGTTGGAATGCACCTGTTCACATATTGCTATCATTTTTCAACTGCGCAAATTTCAATCCTTTTGGTCTTGCTTTTTGTTGGGGCAATTGTTTCGCAGCCATTTTGGGTGGCTCTTTCAAAGCGAATTGACAAAAAAGGCGCGCTCATTTCCGCCCTTTCGCTTTTGCTGCTTGGAATTGGACTGACACTTGTTTCATTTTTGTTTAGGCAATATGTTCCGCTTGAAAGCATATATATCTTTGCCCTGTTTTGCATTTTTGTTTGCGGACTTGGGCTGGGGGCGATGCAATCACTGCCAATTTCCATGTATGCCGACGTTGTCACCCTTGAACAATATCGAACAAAGGAAAGCAAGGCTGGGGCGTTTTTGGGATATTATTCCTTCACTTACAACCTTTCAAATTCAGTTTCAATGCTCTTTATTGGAATTTTGCTTGACCTAATAAAATTTGACTCCTCGCAGCCAATTCAAGCACTAAGTGTGCAAAACGGCCTTGGAATTATTGTTTTTTGCGGATGTGGAATTGCTCTTGCAAGCGCAATTTTGATTTTTTCACAATACAAAATCAAGCGGGCAGATGTTTTGAAGGCGCAAATGAAAATTTCAGAAGATTTGAAGGAAAATTCGCAAAATATGCAAAAATATTGAAATCTTTTTGGTTTTTTTCGATAATTTTTTTGGTTTTTTCGATAATTTTTTTAAAAAAACACAAACTAAGTTTGGAGGATTTATGAAAAAAGGACTTGTTTGTGTTTTGGCTTTTTTGTTTGCCGTCATGCTTCCCGTGGCTGGTTGTGGAAAGGATGAGCCATATGGCAAAGTTGAGCGTGACAGCGCGCTCACTGGCGGAAACTTGAGCTTTGTGTGGGACGAAAACACGCACACTGCAACTTTTGGAAAAGAGGGCGAAACAATTGCGTTTTATCCAAAAGATGAAGCGGCGGGAAGAGAAAAAGGCAATCGAATTGGCTTTAAAATTTTTGCGCCATGCTCAATAAATGATTTTTCAAAATCCAAATTGGATTTTCAAGGCACTCAATACACAAACGGAAGTTTTATGGAAACAGTTTATGATCAACAAATGAATTATTTTGTTCTCACTCCGCTTGTAAGCGAGCAAACAAAAAAATTCACCGTTGTTGTGAAATGGACACCTGAATCAAACGAGCAAAACTACATAATTAAAATTGCTGACAAAGTTAAGTTTATGGCCGAATAAAAAATCTCGCTTTAAGGCGAGATTTAATCTTCAAGTCCAATCAAATAATCAGTTGAAACTTTAAAAAATATTGCAATGTTTGCCAAATTTTCAATATTTGGGATTCTTAATCCATTTTCCCATCTTGAAATTGCAATATCACTCACTTGCAAATGTTTTGCAAGTTCTTTAAGCGTTAGGCCGCTTTCCTGTCTTAATTCCTTTAACCTTTCTGGAAATTTGCTTTGGAACATCTCTTTTCTCCAACTGATAACAAAAATATATACCAATACGCATTAAAACGATTGACGACAACCAATTGGTTATCGTCTGTATGATTAAGAATAAATGTGAACAAATTCAAATTTGACTGGGAAATAGGATTTAAGGGGGCGATTTAAAGCCGCGGATGAATGCGCGCAAACAAAGATTTCGCCATTTTGAATTTGCGAAACAATCAATGTGTGATAATATTTTTCGCCATCAAACAAAAACACAACATCCCCCACTTCAATGTCCTTTTCATCAACGATTTCACCTTTTGGAAAATTGACATCGTCCAGCAAAAATTTGCGAAAAAAGCTGACCCCACTCCAACTTGCCGAGCGAAAATCAGGACTTACATAAAACCATCCATCAAAATTGCCATATATCATCTTAAATCCGCCAGCATGCAAGCATTGGCTTACAAAATTTGTGCAGTCACCACCTATTTCGCCAAAAAAATAATAATTTGGATTTGGAGAAAGAGCAAATTTTTGGGCATATAAAGATGCTTTGCTTCTGTCATATATCACAAAAATTTTATATTCCAAAAATTCAAAAAACGTTCTTCACAAAAAATTTGGCACAAAACAATGCGCCAAATTTATTTAAACAACTCACTTATCGATTTTTGCTGCTCTTTGACAAGGTCCGCCAAAAGTGTGAAACGTTTGACGGTGTAACTGTTTGAAACCATGCGCCTAAGATTTTTCTTTTCACCAACAAGCACCACCATCTTTTTTGCACGTGTCACTGCTGTGTAAATCAAATTTCTTGTCAAAATCAAACTTGTTCCAGCAATTATTGGAATCACAACCACATCAAATTCAGAGCCTTGACTTTTGTGAATTGTGATTGCATAGGCAAGCGAAAGTTCGCCAACATCAGTTCGAGCATAAACACATCTTCTTCCGTCTTCAAACATAACAACAGTTTCGCCAGTTTGAAAATCTATCATTTCAATTTTGCCAATGTCCCCATTAAAAACGCCTTCGCCCTGCTCAACCGTGAATTTTGTTTTGCGCTCCCAAACAAGGTCATAATCATTTGATGTTTGCATAACTTTGTCGCCTTCACGGAATATTGTTGACCCAACAACAATTTCAGCCTTTCGCTGTGAAGGTGGATTTAATATTTGCTGAAGGGTGCGATTTAGATTGTCTATTCCACACACCCCTGCCTTAAGCGGAGCAAGCACTTGAATTTGCTGCGAAGAAATGTTTAAAAAGCTTGGAATTCTGGTTGTGACCATGTTTATTATTGTTTGATGGATTTCATTTAAATCCGATTTTTGCTCAAAAAAGAAATCCTTTGATTTGTTGTCAATGATTGGCATAACGCCGCTGTTTATCATGTGCGCATTGGAAATGATCAGGCTTTCATCACTTTGACGATATATTTTTGTTAGCATTGTCACAGGGAAAACTTGACTTTTAAGCAAATCCCCAAGCACATTTCCAGCCCCAACACTTGGAAGTTGATCCTTGTCGCCAACAAGCACAAGTCTTGCGTCACGTGGAAGAGCTTTCAAAAGGCTTGACAAAAGCATGACATCCACCATGCTGACTTCATCAACAATCACAGCGTTGACTTTGAGTGTGTTGTTTTCATTGTGCAAAAACCTTCCGCCATTTGGATTATCTCCCGTAACTTCAAGAGCCCTGTGAATTGTTTTTGCCTCCGCCCCGGTGCTGTCAGAAAGTCGCTTTGCTGCCCTTCCAGTTGGAGCCAAAAGCAACACTTCTTCCTTGTTTTGCCCCAAAATTTCGATAATACATTTAACAATTGTTGTTTTTCCTGTTCCTGGGCCGCCAGTTATGATTGAAACGCCGCTGTTCACCGCTTGCTCAATAGCCTTTTTTTGTTCTTCATGAAAAATGATTTTGTTGCGCATTTCAAAGTTTGCAATTTCGCGGCTTACATCAAGTTTTTTGTCCTCAACACCATTGCAAAGCAAGCATAATTTTTGAGCGATCGAATATTCATATCGATAATATTTCGTCAGCATGATAACTTCAGTTTTTCCATGCCAAAAATCCATAATGCTTTTGTCAGCAACAAGTTCATCCAGCGCCTGCAAAAATTTGTCTTCACAATTTTGCTCGTCCAGCTCCAAAAGTTCTGCCGATGATGAAATCAACATCCCTTTTGGAAGAAAAGTGTTGCCATTTTTTTCTGTTGATGTTTGAAGGGTGTGAACAATTCCTGCTCGAATCCTAAATTCACGGCTTGAAGATATGCCCAAATTTTGAGCGATTTTGTCAGCAGTTGCAAAGCCAATCCCTTCAACATCTTCCACAAGCTTGTAAGGATTGCGTTTGACAATTTCAACTGTTTTTGCCCCATATATTTCAAAAATCTTCATCGCCATATTCACTGAAATGTTGTAATTTTGCAAAAACATAACCGAGTTTTGAATGCTTTTCAGCTCTGTGAACTTGGCGGAGATTTCAAGTGCTTTTTTTGCGCTGACCCCTTTCACTTCACAAAGCCTTTCGCGTGCCATTTCAATCACTGTGAAGGTGTCTTCTTTAAATTTTTCAACAATGTTTTTGGCTGTCACTTTTCCAACGCCTTTGATAAGCCCTGAAGAAAGAAACTTTTCAATGCCAACAAGCGTTTTTGGAAGAATGATTTCATAATTTGAAAAAGCAAACTGATATCCAAACTTTTTGTTTTGAACAAACTCGCCTTCCAACGACAAGTTTTCACCCACATTTGCGGCAACAAGCTTGCCCACCACTGTTACTGGAGTGCCATTGTATGAAAGCACGGCAACGGTGTAACCATTGTCGTCATTGCGAAAAATAATCTCTTCCAAACTGCCTTCGATTTGCATATAATAATTTTATCATTCCAAAAAAATAAAAACAAGCGAAACAGTTGCAACGAACAAAAAAAATGTATATAATATATATTAGTTATGAAAATAGCACAAAAATTTTTGGAAATTGAAACTTTGATTGAAAACTTGCTGAAAAAGCACGCTGAAGGCGGACTTTTGAAATACAAGGTGCTTTCTTATGCTTCAGTTTACGAAAATTTGTCGGTGAGCATGATTATTGAAAAACTTGGAATAAAAAAATCAAACTTTGCCCTTCTTGCTGCTCAACTTGAAAAAGAAGGTTTGCTTGAAATAAAACAAGCAAGCGTTGACAGGCGATGTCGGTCGTTGTTTTTAACAGAAAAGGGAAAACAATGTTTGGAAAACTTTTTTGATTCACTTGAAGAAAGTTTTTCACAAATAGACATTGAAACTGAAGACGCTGCTGACAAAATTTGCACTTACCTAAATAAAAGGATTTGATATGAAACTTTTTAATTCTTTAACAAGGCAAAAAGAAGAACTCGTGCCTTATGAAGAAGGCGTTGTCAAAATGTATTCTTGCGGTCCAACCGTTTATTCATACCCTCACATTGGAAATATGCGGGCTTATCTTTTTATGGATATGCTTCGCAGAGTTTTGAAATATAACGGCTACAAAATTGAAGGCGTTATGAACCTAACCGATGTTGGCCACCTTGTCAGTGATGCTGATGAGGGCGAAGACAAAATGATTGTGGCTTCAAAACGCGAGCATAAATCGCCTTGGGAAATTGCCGAATATTACACAAATATTTTTATGGCCGAAACAAAAAAACTTGGAATTGACATGCCCGAACATATTTGCAAGGCAACCGATGTGATTCCAGAAATTATTGTTTTTGTCAAAACATTGCTTGAAAATGGTCATGCTTATGAAACAAGCAAAGGAATTTATTATGACATTGCAACTTTTCCAGCCTATGGCAAACTTGGCGGAATGAATATTGCCGACAAATTGGCTGGAGCAAGAATTGACATTGATGATGAAAAACGCCACCCTGCCGATTTTGCTCTTTGGATAAAAGCGCCAAAAGAGCATATCATGCAATGGGATAGCCCTTGGGGAAAAGGATATCCTGGATGGCACATTGAATGCTCAACAATTGGAATGAAATATCTTGGAGATCATATTGACATTCACACCGGCGGAATTGAACACAAAACCATCCATCATGAAAATGAAATTGCACAAGATGAAGGCTACGCTGGCCATCAAGTTGTGAAAAACTGGGTTCACTTTGAACACCTTTTGGTTGATGGCGGAAAAATGGGCAAAAGCTTGGGTAATGTTTACACTTTGGATGACCTTGCAAAACGTGGATATTCGCCAGAAGACTATCGTTATTTCTTTTTCACAACACATTATGCAAAGCAACAAAATTTCACTTGGGAAGGCATGGAAAGCGCAAAAAATGCCTTGAAAAGTCTTAAAGCAATTGCAAAAGAGCATAAAGAATCAAATGAAAAAACAAAAATCAAAATAAAAAAAGTTGAAAAAGATTTTGAAGATGCCATAAATGACGATCTCAATCTTCCAAAGGCACTTGGCATTGTTTGGACAATGCTCCGAATGCCAAGAGACAGGCAAATATATGATTTGCTTATGAAATTTAATTCAATTTTTGGATTTAACTTTGACGGAGAAATAATTCCAACTGAAGTTCAACAACTTGCAAAAGATCGATGGGAAGCAAAACAGCAAAAAAATTATGCAAAAGCCGATGAACTTCGAGGAAAAATCACTGAACTTGGCTTTTCCATAAAGGATAATCCTTCAGGATATGAAATAATAAAAAATTAAGGTGCAAAAAGCACCTTTTTTTGTTTAAACATGAAAATTTATTGAAAATTTTTCAAAATATGATATAATCATAAATGCTTGCTAGCCGGTCTTTGGGCAAAAACAATGATAAAATGACATGCCGGACGAAAGCGAAATTGGCAGACGCGCAGGATTTAAGACAAGCTTGGCGAACTTGCTTGCAAGTGTGAACAAAGCGATGTCGCATCGCAAG
>CANQRE010000001.1 GCA_947626175.1 uncultured Clostridia bacterium | reverse complement strand
TTCCATTTATACCTCTATCAATATAATAACATATTTGCACTAAATTTGTATAAAAATTTTGCAAACTTTTCTTTTGTTGATAAGTAAAAAATTTGATTTGGGAGCATTAGACGACACCTTGTCTTATTAACGAGAGCGTGCTGACGCACGCTGACAAGGTGTCGTCTTTTAACTCAACCCAGCCGAAAGAAAGCAAAACAAAGGGCGTTTTCACGCTAAACCGCTTTTGAAAACCGCCCTTGTTTGTTTTTTACATTTCTTTCATAAGCGTTTGCGTAAAATTTTAATTTTGAAAATCAACAAAAACACCTAAATAATTTCATTAGGTAGTAGCAAATAATGTTGTCTGTTCATATCTTCGCTGCCCATAAGGCAAATATTTTCCGTTTCTTACACAATCATCAAACAAAACATATTTCATAACATAATCTTCATATTCCGTTACAATATCTCTATTTTCCACATACATATTCATCTCTGTAGGGATTCCACGAGAATAAACTATCTTTTCGTTTGTTTTACTTAAATATTTTAACAAATACTCAATAGCATGACCGTATTTTAGATCTTCTTCTGTCATATCCTTAAAATCATTCCGACCGAAAGTTTTAGCAAAGAAAGTGTTACTCATTGTCTTTTGCATCTTCTTTTGGGCTGTCGAATAGTCGTTTTTTTCTTCCATTTCACCAATCATTTGCCCATCAGGTATGTGCATAATTGCGTGAAAATGAAGTCTGTCAGTGCCGGGAGCATGTTCAAAAACGCCCATATAAGTCCAGCCATGGCGACAATGCAAATTCGACAAACACTTTCTTAACTTTTTTCTAAAACTTTCTGGCGTGTGCAATTTATCGTCATAGGTTATAGTTACAAATTTATTCCAATTATTCAAATAAGCTTTTCTTCTAAATCTTTTAACTCTACTATAAAAATTGTGCAATTTCATTTTTATATGCGTATCAACATATTCATCAAGATTCTCCATTTCGGGATATTTTTCTGAAATATTATCTTTCATAAATTCATAAAGTGGCTTACGCACAATATGATTTTTACACGCTGTTAAATAAAGCTCATTAAAGAGCAAATCTTCATCAGTAACATCTTTATCTCGAACTATTGTTTTTCTGTCATTATGTGTTGTTCGAGTGGCCACAAAATGATTTCCATCGTTATAGACCTTACACCATTTCCCAAAAGGATCATTGAAATTTCTGATAGGTGTAAGCTCTAATTCTTTGTTATTTTTCTTCATACGAAATCACTCCTAAAATTGAATTTTTTACACAAAACAAAAGCAAAAAGCCCATTTTTGCCTCTGTTTTACTAAAATTTTCATGTTTTTATTCGTTTTTATCCGTATTTTGCTTTTCTATCAAATCATTTATGAAATAACTGTTTTGTTGCTTTAACTCATCAAAAGTTGCTTTTTCCGTTCCATATTCTTCCAAATCATCAATACCCAAATTACTCTGTAAATTTTTCTTTTCAAAATAATCACTGAAACAGTCTGTGCTAAATCTTTTGCTATAAATTTTCTTTGACATTAAATAGTAGTTTTGTAATTTTATAATCCCGTCTTGTGTTCCGTTCTCAACTGCAACTTTTAATTTACTATAACCAAATGTGTTGTAAATACCATGATAGTAACTATCAAGTTTAGAAACCAAACCCTTAAATAGATACATAATCAAAGTGTTATCACCACGAACAAAACGATACCTATAATACAAATCAGAAAATTTATTGAAAATGAAGGAGTAACAAAGTTCCGTTAGACTAAAAAATGGCATGGCAAGTTTGATCTCGCCAGACTCTTTTATGTGGACAATTTCGCACAAATCTCTGGCATCAGCACCAAGACTTTCAGGACGCTGTTCATCAGTTATGACTTTAACAAAAGGGAAATTATCCACAGTTGCAGAGTGCCTAATCATTTTAAGCCAATCAATAAAGCCATCGTTCTTTTGATTCGCTGACTCGCCACTTCTTTTAATTTCTTTCAATTCAAGTTGATTTTTTCTTTCTTTACCAACTTCCGTTATGTTGATAACACCAAATTCAAAGCTGTCTTTTTTAGGATTATTTTCTATAACCTTTTTACCAAGCCTCAAAGCATCAAAATCAATTATATGGGCATGTCTTGAATAGCTGTCAATCAATCGACTATCACGCTTAAAGAAATCTGTATTCCACATAGGAAAATTGCCTAAATCATCAAGCAAATTGTCCGTCCTAACACTATAATTTGAAATAATTAAAGATGACTGAATTATATATATGAAATAAAGTTGTGCATAAGTTTCAAGCACAGTCCATATATCCACAACTTTCAATTTGTCATCATAAGTCAAACCATACCGAGCAAAATCATAATCAAATATCAAATTGTCATAGGTTAGGCCAAAACACTTTTTTACATTGCGTTTAATTGACTTTTGACATGATTTATCAACATTCAATGAAGCGTAGAACATATTTGATAACTTTCTCACATATTGCCGGCAGGTTGCAAGATTGTAAATTTTGTGTTTACGCATCGCATCTTTTATTGCGTTTTCAAAATGTATAAACGGGAATGCAGGGAATTTCAAATCATTTTCAAGTATTTTTTCAAAAGCCTTGTCTTTTAACATAACTTCTTGTGAAAGAGCCATGTCGGTTATTGCAGTTGTTTTCTTTTTGCCCATTGTCCCACAAACCATCACAACAATAGGTCGTTCATTGATAAATCCACAGTTTTTTCTTTCATAATGCCAAAGTCTTTTGTAGCCAATCTTTTTCCTATACCAGCAAATAAGCCAAATACCAAAAATGATATAAACAAAAAGTGGTATAGTAGAAAAAGGAACTGAAAGATCGCAGAACAATTTATAAAACTGTGTATAAATGCAGCTGAAATCAAAAGACATCACAAAATAGAAGTAAAATGCCAAAAACTCTATAAAAATTGTCAAAATGTTAAAATTCCATGCCCAAATTAAAAGCCATAAAGCAATATACATTTTGTTTTCTTTCATAAACTCAAGAAAGCTTTTAACAAACTTTTTTACAGGAACTATTGTTTTTCTAGTTAGCCATTTATAGAATGTCAACGGTTTGGTGTCAATTCCATATTTGTTGTTGTGTTTAGAGAAATAAACTTTGAAAAAGATATAAAGCAGAATAATCAAAGGAACAACAACAATGAGCAAAACTTGACTTAAAATCAATAAAAACCTAGAAATTGCATCTAAATAAGCAAAAAAATTCTCTTTTGTGGCAAAAATACTCCAATAAGCCGACCAAGAACTCTTAAAATTTTCAAAATTAGAGGGAATGTTTACAAGTGAAGTATTTATATTTGAATTATTGATTACAGTTACATCGACAAAAAAATCCAATCGAAATAAATGCTTAACATAGTATTTGATTGAATTCCAAATATCAACACCACTTTCTTTAATTCTTAACCAAGCATCAGGAAAGAGCCATATAGCACACGCAATAAAACCAAGTGAAGCCAATATGCAAATAATGTGAAAATAGTTTTTCTTCAACCAAACTTTTGCTTTCATTACACTTGACCCATTGTAAAAATAAAGTAACCAATGACAAAAGCAACGATCATACCCAAACCAATAAATAAAATACACTTTAACTTTTTCATAATCACTTATCCTTTTACTACCTTATTAAATTAAAGAAATTGTGTAAGAGTGGCGTGCCATTAAGCAAACCACTCTTTATCACAATCATTTTTTCTTTTTATCTGTCTTTTGCTTTTCTTGTTGCGAATCATGTTGCGACTCTCGTTTGTCTTTTTTCGAGGATTTGAAAACCTTAAATGGTAAGGTGATAATTTTCCACAATCCTTTCAAAAGCCAGCCAAAGAACATAAAGATATATGGTAATACAGGCCACAAGATCAAGAGTAAAACTATAAATAACAATATTGCAATAAATGTTTTGAAAGCAGAAGTTAACTCAAAAGTTGTTTCAGTATAATTGTCGGGTATTCCATCACCGGTCATTTTATTATCAACAACACCAAGATTGTAAACAATGCCATCAGTTTCAAATTGCAAACGCAAAATAGTAACATCACCAACAATAGTGCTTCTTTTAATATGATCGCTAGGCCCAGAAGCAGCACCAACACCCATAGATTGACGAAAATCACTAAATTCAGTTTCTGCAAAACGAATTACCCAATCTTTACCTTTTAAATCCTGCAAGCCCTCATCAGTCATTTTAACTTCTGTTCTTACATTAAAAATACCGCAATTATAAACGAACTCTCTATCTTCTGTTGCAATAAATTCATCAACAGTTTGTATTCTATCCCAAGAATATTTGTAGTAACCAAAGCCATGACCAACTTGAAGTTCAACTCTATCTTTATAAGTTGGATAAGCATAATTTTCCTGTATTTCACCATAGCTTTCACCACCAGCAATACCTAAATAACCACTATGCCAATAATAAGATTGAGAAGTATAAAAGACATCAGCTTCCATCAATTTATCAATAGGTTTGTCGGTAGAAAATGCTATAAAATGGCTATCACTACCGGGAGAATGCCATGCAAACCCCATTCCGGGACTACCGGTATAACCATCATCATATCTTACAAAACCAACATATTTGTCAGTAACGGTTATGACATCAACATCATTACAAGAGTAAGATATATTGTCATCATAACCCCTTAAAATATATTGTTTCGCAACTGCAAAAGGCACTTCACTAATTGTTCCAGACTCTGCTTCGGCATCATCCAAATTTCCATCCCATTTACGATAAATTGAAGATATTTCATAATATCTAATTTCTTCATCACTAACAGCTAAATCTTCAACCAAATACTTGTAAAAAACACCTCTTTGATTTATCAATTTAAGCTTATAGTTTTTATAACTTAAATTTTTGTGAATCCCTGTCGAAAGGTTTATTGTTGTTGCGACAATTCCTCGAGAAGTGCATGGCTGGTAAACATAAACAAATACTTCACGATCAGAGCTTTCAGCCAAAGTTATAAAATTCAAAGAAAAATCATTTTGATCTATTTCATATTCATCAGGATTAAAACTTTCATTGTCTTGCAAATCTTCCAACACATCCGAGTAGCCACCATTTATTTCAATATTTGCAGCATGAACGGTCATTGTGTTTGGTATGCTTAACAAAGTCATTAACAAGCAAGAGAAAAGTAAAATGGCAGATAAAAGAAAGCTTTTAACTTTTTTATTTACCATACTTATTACTCACTTTTTAACAATAAATTTATCCTTATAAAATCTTCGCTTTTCTTACTTTGCACCACCAATGAAATATATGATAAGTTACTATCAACATAGGTAGGGCATTCGGTTATTGTTTTACCACCATAATACATTTGCAAAATATCTTTTAGATCTTTTGTTGCTTTAAAGGTGAAATAACCATCATAAGCATTGATGTCAAACCCTTTTGTTAAGCTTTGCACACTTTCAAAATCAACAGGTTGATCATCAACTTTAAAAGTAAAGACCGTTGTTGAAGTAATGTTAGGAATAACCGAAACAAGATAATCTGTTTCACCAACTAAATCCTCTAACTCACTGCCAACTTCAAACTTATATTCTTGATTCATTTTTATAGAGAAATCATCTCTATTTGCAACAATTATGTCGTTGCCGCATCTTAAATAAAATTGCTTTAAGTCAGTGTCGAAGTTGTCGGTAAAGAATATTAGAAGACCGACAAATCCGACCACCAACACCAATATAACCATAAGTGATAATATTGTAGCAAATTTACTATTCTTCTTTTTTGCCATAATACCACCTATAATTAAGATTTTTATTTTGCTTTATAGTTGTTTTTAATAAATTTAGAAATTGTAGGAGCAAGCACTTTTTTATGAAATTCCTCTGATGGATGAACACCATCACCAATATAACCATCAGCGTTATATTCTTGCGAAAAATCACATAAAGAATTTGTGTCTAAAACCAAAATACTGTATCTAGCACAAACCTCTTTTATGGCTTGACAATATTTTTGCAAAAGAGGAGCAAAGTTAGGAACAGACAAAGGAGTCATAAAGAAAATGAAAGCATTTGAATATTTCTCTTTCAAACCTTTTGCAAGGGTGTTCAAAGCACCATAAAATGTTGTCGTTTCTGTATCACTTATTGTGCCAAGAGAAACAGGCTTGCCATAATCATTTATTCCACCCATAACTGAAACAATATCAGCATCTTCCATTTCATTATAGCGTTCAACCATAGGGGAAACATAACCATCACCACTTGCAATAGTAGAGTTGCTAACCCCATAATTTTTAACGCTTTTTAAACCCAATTCTTCCTTTACAAGTTCGCAATATGGAGCATCCATATAACCAGAGAATACACCGGATAATTTACCCCGACTACCTGCTGTTATGCTATCACCAAGAGCAACATAAGTCATTGAAGAAAAATCAACATTGTTTTCCTTTTTGTTACCTAAATAATGATAGCCCAAATAACCACCAGCACCGATAATTCCTAAAATTAAAATAACTAAAATAAATATTTTTAGAAAATTCTTCATATTTTCACCTACAAATCAATTATAGCACATTATTTAGTTAGATACAAACCTGAAATATAACCATAACTATAAGCAGATTGAGAACATACGACGCGGAAATATGCAGCACCTTCTGGAATATCAAAAGTATATGTGTTAAAATCGGCAAAAGTGTTTTGACCCTCTACATAAGTGTCATTTTGCCCAACACTAACCATACGATATGAGGTGCATTTATGACCATCTTTGTCGCCATAAAGAATATAACATTTTACCTTTGTAGAAATCACAATTTTAGTATATTCTTCAACTGCAATAGGTTTTGAAGCCTTATATTGACTTCCACTTTGCGTTTGTGGAGTTTCATAGTCATAGTAAAAATCAGTGCCATCTTCACACTCATAGTTTAACACATTTTTTATAGGAGTTATCTTTGCGTTTGAATTGTATTCAACTGTCAGCTGTTTAGCATAACCCTTTACTTCATACCATTTAATATTTTGGTCAGAATCAGGAGTTATAACTATTCTACAATAAGATGCACCATAGGGAACATCACTGTAATTGCCGGCCAAAGCAGTAGTTGAAGACATAAAATTTTCATTTCCATCATAGAAGAAAACTTTATAAGAAATATTATGATCAAAAACCAAAGAACACTTTAAGTCAGCACACTTAAAAAGATCTTTTGTGTAAATGCTGCCTCTTGTATCCAAATAAGTCCCATCTTCGTTCAGCCCACCAACACTATAAGCCTTTGTGGAGAGTTGACCCTCTTGTGCATCATCTCTGTTAATGACAAGGCTGGTAATTAAACTAGCCAAAGCACCAACAATAAGGATAACGGCAAGGGCAATCAACGCAATTTTCCACCAAGCCATTTTAGAATTATAATTGTAACTCATTAAAATTCTCCTTTTTATTTGTTATTTTTTACATTGATGGAGTTCATGAGCATTTTCAATAGTGCTTTATCACTATCTCTTGATGGCTTAATCGAACATTCATAAGGAATTCCATCTTCATCAACAGTCAAAACTTTATAAGAAGTGAATTTTGTAACTTTTCCTGTTGTTGAATCAACCATTTTTTCCTCACTCATAATCAATTCGGCTTTTGGAGAAACATCAAAAACTATATCAAGTGGCTCATATCCACCTTTGTCTTTTGGTGTGAAGTCAACTTTAACTTCACGACCTCTAATATTGCCTCTGACAATATATGCCCAATAGTCTTTTCCATCATTACCTTTAAAATTTTCGCGTTCTACATAAAGAACATTTTTTGTTTCTGCTACTGCATTTGCAGTTTTTTGTGTTTTCTTTTCTTCCATTTTTATATTTCCTTTTAATAAATTAGATTTTTTGCTTACTTTTTAGGTGTTAGCAAACCTTTTTACTTGCTACCAATTTGCTTTGAGTATCTTTTTGCTTCAGCTTTTGATTTACCCTCGCTTAAAGCTTTCTTAAATCTGTAAAGCCCAGCATGATCACTTTGGCATTGAAGATAGCCCGTTCTCACTCCCGATTCAAAAGGGGTTAACTCATGACCATTTTTTTGACCCCTTTGGTGAACTTTGGCATGGCGTTCTTCAGCATAACCTTTAGCTCTTTTGTTAGGAACTAACCAGCGTCTTTCCTTTTTACTTTTAGCCATTTTATTCTCCTTTTTTAATTAAGATTTTGTGTCCGTGTATTTGCCGATGACCCAGCGAAAAACAAAAATATTAAGTTGTAATTTTGCAATCATAAGCAAGGGCTTTCTTAAAACAACTCGTTCTTGTGCGATGTTTTGTGTAGGTGGCCACCTTTACGAAATTTCACGCAAAAGACATTCGCCATTTTCTTTGCCTTGCCATTGATTACACGAAAAGTATATAAAAATTTGTGCTTTATTACCAGAAACTTTACCCCAACAAAACCCAAACAAAACCCAAATTTTTCAAAAGAAAACAAAACAAAATCCCAACAAAACCCAAACTTTATCCCAACAAAAATTTTGATATGAAACAAAAAAACCAGAGCAATTAAGCTCTGGAATTTTAATTTACATAACGCCGACTATATGAAGTTGAAGGAAGACGCTTGCCATCAAGGTTGTCTTTATCTTTGAAAATGATATTGTATTCCTTATCTCGTGTTTTTGTTCGTTTATAAAAAGTATCTTCACTAAACAAAATATTTTGCTCTGTTGGACTTTCACGAATTACCAAAATTTGCTTAACAATATATTTTCTTGTTCTGTAAACATTGACAGCATCATTTAACAAATTACTTAACTCTTTCATGATGCACACTCCCGTTCATTTGTAATAAGTTGAGATTGCAAGTATTTCAATAACTGCTTATTCAACATTTGTATATATTCAGGGGTAAAGCCTAACTTATCAGAAAGCGATTCTTGTGTATGGCAGTTTATATAAAGCGAGATATACAAATCATACAATTTAGGAGAGGCTTGCTTCATGACCTCGTGATATTGATGGACTTTTTTCAAAATGATATTTTCACCGGTAGTCGAAAAAGCCTTATCAAAATCTTCTTTTCTCATATAGTAATATCTTATGTCTTTTAAATCTTCTCTTATACTCGAAAAACTTTTCATATTACCTCCTAAAATCAAGTTGTGAAATTAGAAAATTAGTAGGAAAGCTAAATCGGATTTTTCTTTAAAATTTTACACTAAAATTTTAACACAAAGTCAATTAGAAAAGTGTAATTTTATGCCGAATAATATGACTTCTTTTATCCTTTTTTGTCAGTTGAAGAATTATTTTCAACTTTCTTTTCTTTTTCCTTATAAAACTCTCTAATTTGGAACTCAAGACAAGAGATAAAAGTGTTGTAATCGTTCTTTGAAAGAGCAGAAATCTTTGGTGCACCTATTGTTAAGATCTCTTTTTCTTTTTCAGTTTTCTTACACATAATTTGCCTCCGTCTTGATGCCTTAACTTTACAACAAATAAGAAAACTTTAACAGAAACTTTACCCCAACAAAACCCAAAATAAAAACAAGTTTACCCAAAGAAAACCCCAACAAAACCCCAAATTTACCCAAACTTAACAAACTCCTTTTTTCCTTTTTGGCCTTATCTTTTTTTTCGTTTAGGAGCGTATCAAAATGCTCCATCCATCTCAAAGGAAAAAAATGTTGCTCGAGCAAACAAAAATTAAAAAATTATAAAGACAATATTTTTTTCTATTTCTTTGATATGTCTGTCCCATTTTGATAGTCAAGAAGTATCGAAAAAAATTCGATAAAAAAAGGAGTTTGTATGTATGTTAAGTTTAGAAAAAGTTTGGGTAAAGTTTAGGAAAACTTGGGTAAAGTTTGGCTCAAGTTTGGGTAAACTTTCTGTTTTCAATCCAAAAAATGTAGTAAATTTAAAAATTGTAAAAGGAGGCACAAAATAATATGAAAACAGCAGTTATTTACGCAAGATATTCAAGTGATAGTCAAACAGAACAATCTATTGAAGGACAATTAAGAGTTTGTCAAGATTTTGCAAAAAATAATGATATTTTAGTTGTGGATACTTACATTGATCGTGCGATGACAGGAACAAATGACTTGCGACCAGATTTTCAACGCATGATTAAGGATAGCAATAAAAGACAATGGGATTATGTGTTAGTTTATAAGTTAGATAGATTTTCACGAAACAAATATGAAACAACAATCCACAAGCACACTCTAAACAACAATGGAGTTAAAGTTATATCAGCTATGGAAAACATACCTGACACACCAGAAGGAATTATACTTGAAAGCTTACTTGAAGGCATGAATCAATATTATTCAGCAGAGCTTTCACAAAAAGTTCATAGAGGACTAAATGAAAGTTATTTGAAAGGACAATATACAGGTGGATTTCAAATATTTGGCTACAAAGTTGTTGATAAGAAAAACATAATAGACGAAAGCGAAGCTTTAATTGTAAAAGAAATTTTTACTCGCTTTGCAAATGGCGAAACAGGGAAAAATATTGCTAAAAACTTAATAGACAGAGGCATAAGAACAAAACGAGGACATTATATTGATGACAAGCGAGTTTACAAGATTTTGGAAAATACAAAATATATCGGCATAGTCCAGCATGGTGAGAAAATTTATACAAACATTTATCCAGCAATTATTGATGAAAAAACTTGGCAAACCGTTCAAGCAATAAGAAATTCAAATAAGCATAAACCCGGCAGCAAAAAAGAAAGATACAATTATGTATTATCTGGCAAACTTATTTGTGGAGATTGTAAAGAATTTATGGTTGGAGTAAAATCAATCAATAGATGGGGAACGGAATATCACTACTATTCTTGCTTGTCGAAACGAAGGCAAAAACATCAATGTCAAACAGCTTCAATAACAAAAGAATATTTAGAAAACATAATATTTCAAAAAACATGGGAGATGATTTACGATAACAATGAGATAGACAACTTGATAAAAGATTTATGTAAATTTCATCAATCAAACAATGAAAGCAACGCAACAATAAAATCACTTGAGAAAAAACGCAGTGAAGCATTAAAGGCATCAAACAATTTAATTTCAGCTATTGAGCAAGGAATAATTACAGAGCAAACAAAGATAAGACTGAAAGAATTGGAAAATCAGATCATGCAGTTGGATTTTGATATAGAACAAGCAAAACAAAGAAATTACTCTTATCTAACTCCGGAACTGATAAAAGATTATTTCAGGCAAACAGTTTGTGGAGATATTGCAAATATGGAAATCCGCAAAATGATAACAAGATTCTTTATTAGAGAAATTATTGTTTATCATGACAAAATAGTTATAACCTATAACTTCACCGAAAAGCATTTGACAAATAAAACAAAACCTGATAATATAGAAGAAGTTGAGGGCGAAATAAAACAGCCAGAAATGGCTGTTAATAATATTAAAAAGGGTGCGTATAAAGACCCTAGCAGTCCGCCAATCAAAACCTAAATCGAACCCCGGTTTAGGTTTTTGTTTTAAGGGGGTATTTTGGAAATAATAAAAATAATTGACTCGATAGATGGTGGGCAGACATATAATGCGAGGTTTTTACCAGATAAATATAAAGACGATAAATACAATACATTTTTTAATTTCGAACTTAAACATTTTGGTATTGTAAGTCGTATGATATATTTAAATGATAAAATAAAAATATTGTGGTCAGAGACGAAACTGTTAATTGATGAACCATCTATTGACACTTCAACTGCATTGAGTGTTATTGAAACAACACAAAAACATCAGATATGGCAGAAAACATTAATTAATAGTCAATATTCAAAAGAAGAATTCATAGCGGGTTTAAGTAAAGTTGTTAAAGATTGTCTAACTCTTTATTCAGTAGCAAAACAAAAATTTCGAAAAAACAACAATCCTCCTGAATCAATAGGTCAATATTTAAATAATGAAATAGAACTTAAAGAGTTTGATGACCATAAATATTTCCTAGAATTATTAAACAATCTTGATAATGCCGACAAACATTCTATTATTGATTGTCAATTTGAAGGGTTCGATAGAGAGCCTAGTATTTCCGTTATAAGACTACGTGATGACGAGTCGCATAAATTCAACTACAAAGCAAAACCAATTAAGATTTTTTTAGATGATTTAGTAAAAAGATTTAATGAGTTCTATCAATTCTTCGATAGTCTTATAAAATCATAAAATCATATAGTGGCTAACTTTATGCCGTGAAAGGTGCTTGACAAGAGGTGGAATGGTAAGATAATTTCAAAAAAAGGAAAAGAAACAAAAGCATAATGCTTGTTTCTTTGTCTTAATTGCAGAGAGAACTCCATTCCAGAGTTTTACTATACGTTACCCCTTTAATATATTTGCTCTTTAAACAAAATTTGGCCCCGCAAATTTTTAAAAGAAAGTTTAAAAATTTTCTAGCTCATCCGATAACTACTCGTTATATTTTTTATTGCTGCCTTTGGCTTTGTCAACAGGATATTTTTGACTATTAACAGCTATTTTGTTGGACAATATAGTATATAAGTCAATGTCATTCATTTGGGCAAAACGAAGCACAAAGTAAAACACATCTGCAAGTTCTTCTTCGATCTTTTTTCTTTTGTCACTATTAAGCATGGCATTCATTTCTTCTTCGGACTTAAATCTAAAAATTTGAAGCAATTCGTTGGCTTCAGTGGAAATGCCTATTGCAAGTTCTTTTGGATTATGAAACTGATCCCAATCTCTTTCACTACAAAAATTTTTAACAAGTTCCTTACATTTGGCTACCGCAACATTTTGATCGTTTTTCATGTTTTTTCTCCTATTAAGCAATAAGTTTTGTCCTTTAACATTGTGTCAAGCATTCCGTTTGATGTTAAATCTCCGATAAACAATTTGTCCACCATTTCAATAATAAATTTATTCCTTGTTTTTGCAGCATTTCTGGTTTTTATCCGCAGTTGAGTGTCAAACGGGGATATGATAAGCATGCTGCCATTTTTTACAGCTTCTTTAAATTTTTGTGGACATTTTTCATAAACGTCAGTAGAAAGCACAAAGATTATCTTTCGCTTCTCTTGCAAAAGGAAATCAAGCAATTCTTTTTCCAGTTTGCTTTGAAATCCTGAAACAACACAAACATCAGGATCAAGAGTTTTAAGCCAATTTTTTATATTCAAAGAAGTGCCCGGACAATATTTTTGCGAACTTAAAAATCCATATTTTGTGTTTTTTAACAATTTTAAGTTTCCTATGTATTTACTTTTGGAGGAATTAAAGGAAAGATTGCAACAATCGCTTGGGTTATAATTTACATGGCTTTTCCAATAATTATAAGCTTCCGAGCAATCCTCGCAAACACTGATTTGTTCAAACCCAGTTATTTTTTTTAAAAGCTTTTTCTTTGTTTCCAACGGCAAATGATAATACCCACCTTCTTTATGGGTGTATAAGCTGTAATCTAAATTGAAGGTTCGTTTAATAAAAGCGTTAACCCTCAAAAATTCCACAATCGCTTTTTTGCACTTGATTTTGTTGAGCGTTTCAAAATTAATAAATTCTGGGATAAATGGACTTATTCTAATAGCCACATCAAAACCTTCGGCCCCGAGTTTTTCAATGGCTTTTATTCTTTTTGTTGGAGGCGTTGCGTTTTCATATTGCGCAGCAATTTTATCGTCAGTACTTGTTACTGTTATTTGAATATGAGCCAAATTTTTGTCCAAAATTTTCATATATTTATCGGTTGCTATTAAATCTGATTTTGTAACAATTAAATAATGGACACCTCTTTCATTTAGCAACTTTATGGTGTTATAAGTGACATTGTGTTGTTCTTCACATGGCTGAAAGCAGTCTGTCATTCCACCCAACCTCACAACAGAGCCTTTTTTTAAGGTTTTGATCTTTTTTTCGATCTTTTTTATATCAGCAACACTAGGTTCTTCAGGATTCCACAAGCCACGAAAGGCCAGCAAAGATTTTGCATAGCAATATTTACAATTATGGAAACATCCGCAACCATATGTATCTAATCTTGTGGAGTAGTGACATCTCTCTCCTTCTTTCCCTTCGACAACTTTGTAAAAAGCTTTAAACTCTTTCATTTCTTCTCCTTAAAACTTTTTATAGTTAACGTGTCTTCCAAATATTTTTGGAAATGTTCATTTTTCCAAAAACCAATTCTTACGCCATCTATTCCACGTGTTAAAAGCACATAGTACATGTTCAATACAAACAAAGTGAATTCAAATTTGTTTTTTAAATTTGCAATATCTTTTCTGCTAAATTTACAATTGTTATTTAAAAGATTTTTAGGTTCTCCATAAAGATGTCCGTTTTTATTAACTTGCAAGTCGTCACCAATAAGCACTCCCACCTTGTTTAAATCAATTCCTTGAACAGCGAAAACTGAACCAACTTGTTCTTCCGCGTCTTTGTCTTTTATGTTTATCCAATCGTTTTGAGTGGAATTCCAACGCATTTGAATATCTCCTTCAATAAAATGTTTTTTGTTTATGTTTTTTCCGTCTTTTATTCCCCATTTTTCGACTAGACCCGCAAGCAACCTATTTGTGTGTTCGGGATGAAAAATTTTGTCTTCTTCAAGCCATTTCATAATATTATGAATTGGTTCAGTGGAATAATAACCAAAATATGCCTCCTCTGAATGGTCATTAAAAACACCCCTATCAAAATTTGGGTTAAACAGAGTTAATTTAGAATTAAGTAATCCTGTGTCTTTATATAATAAGTGTTTAATTCCATTTATATAGTCTTCAGCAGTGTAGTGTTTTTCTTTTGTTGTTTGAATTCGAAATTGTGCCGTCAAAAATCTTTTTCTATAATTCTTTGTTAGATTTATGAATTTGTCTCTCGAAATATTGGCTGGGCGAATTGCTTGTAAAACATCATACATCAATATAATTTGCTTGCCAAGTTTTTGTAAAATTTCAAGATGTGATTCACAATTGACATATTTTTGTTTTTTATAAACTTGATTAAATGAGCTCATCTGTTTGTTCCCTCTTCTTGACAATTTGTGAGCCTCATCAACAATGATGACATCAAAAGTCTTCCCACTATTTATTATCGTTGTGGAGGTTGCAACCAATAAATTGTTAGAGCTTATATCGAATATTTTAAAAATTTCGCGGCCTGTTTTTATCCAATTCTTTTGCACAACAACACCAATCTGGATTTTTGTTTTTTCTTTTAACAGACGTGCCACCAAATTTGTTAGCAGAACTGTTTTGCCAGTGCCCGCATCACCATTGATTACGTAATTGTCTTTAGGGTTTTTGATGATTTCTGTTATCAATTGGTCTTGTTCATTTGTTAACGTTTTTATTGGACTATATTTCACTAAGGCCTTGTTTTTCAACTCCTCCAAAGTCGGTGTCGAAACCCATCCATTTGGATAAAGGACCTTTTCCCAAAACGGCAAAACAACGTCGCAAGCAATTTTCTCTTTTTCTAAATATGCGGAAGTTTTGTTTCCTCTGTTGCCGTTAATTACTATGTTGTCATATAAAACGTTGGCTTTTCTTAAATTCGCTGAATCGGCATTGAAATATGTTATAAGCTGCCCCTCCACATCATCCAACGCCGAACCATTGAATAATCCAGACAAGAGCACGATAACTTTATCAAATTTAGCTTTTAAAAATTTTTCATCGCTGCCATTATAGTGTTGCGCATGCCTTTGTATAAAATTGCTTGTTTGTCCAATATAAATTTTTTTGGTTTTTGTGGATTTGTAGATGTAAATTATATTGGTGTTTAAATCGACATCCCCTTTTAAAACTCTTCTGTAATTGTTGCTAAGATTTTCTAAACCAAGCAATTGACTATTTTTTACGTCTAGTTGTATATATTTATATTTTTCCATTATCGCCATCTCCATCAAACAACAAGAAAATAAATGACCAAGTCTTATCATTTGTAGTATAACAAAATCTTTATAATAAAGCAAATTAACAATAACTAAAATTTTGTTACAATTTTAAATTTAAAGCAAGATAAGCCAATCAACATTATAGCTGCAACATTTAACATTGACAACCGCCACAAATTGTATTATAATCAAAAAAAACAGGGAGAGATCACGAAATCACAAGATCATTTTTAAAGGTTATTGATCTTTCAGATTGTCAATTGCAAGTTTAATTATTCCACATGTTTTTTTAAACACAGGAGGTTTATATGCTTTTGTTTGTTCGACATGGTCAAACTGACAACAATGTCAAAAAAATATTTGCTGGGCAAATAGATTCGCCATTGAATGCAAATGGAACTATGCAGGCAAAGGAAATTGCTGAAGTTTTGAAGGACAAGGCTATTGACATTGCTTTTTGTTCGCCGCTCAAGCGAGCGAGCCAAACGATGGCAGAAATTGCAAAATTTCACAAAAATATGGAAATTTGCTATGATTCAAGGCTGACTGAGCGCGGTGATGGCAAACTGGAAGGGCAACCTATTGATGAGCGAGATGATGAAAGATGGAACATGAAAAACTGGTCCAATCCTGAATATGGCGAAACGCTTGAAAGTGCTTATTCGCGCGTTGCAGATTTTTTGGATGAGATTTGCTCAAAGCACGCAGATAAAAACATTTTGGTTGTTTCGCATTATGGAATTGGAAGGCTGATTTCGTGTTACTTTAACGGCTTCCCTAATGACGGTAACTTGAAAAACATTAAAATCAAAAACTCAAGCCTTCTTGAATTTGATAATTCGACTGAAAATATTGAAAAACAAAAAAACAGCCCTTCCATTTGACATCTTGACAAACAAATTTAAAACAAAAAAAGCGGCAAAATTTGTCGCTTTTTTTAACATTAAGTTTGAAAATTATTTTGCTTTGCAATCAAGCGCGTCTTTGACAAAAGCATTTGCTTCAAACTTTTTTTCTTCAATAAGTTTCAAGATTGTTTTTTTGCTTGCCCATTGTGCCGCCGCAACTTCTTCCTGCTGAATTGTCACGTTTTTAAGTGGAGTGTTGTCCCTAAATATGTAAACTCTCAAAATGTCTGGGCAATTTTTGTAATATCTCGTTGTCATTCCCAAAAATTTTGCCGAAGTTTTGTCAATGTCAATGCCAAGTTCTTCCTTAATTTCTCTAACACAAGCGTCAATGTCGCTCTCCCCTGCAAGTGCCGAGCCGCCTGTGCATTCCCACATAAGGCCATGCGGCTTTGTTGCAACACGCTGAGTGATCAAAAACTGATTTTTGTCATTTTCAATCCACGCGTTGACCACCATGTGATATTCGTCATCCTTAAGCTTGTCGCCGCGGCAAACCTTCTTTTTTGTTTTTGTGAAATCGCGGGTGTAAACATCCCATTTTTCTTTAGCCATATCCCTCTCCTTTTATGCTAAATTTAAACATTTTTAGAATAAAACTTGCTTCCGCTGCTTGTCAAGCAAATTTAAACAAACAAAATTTGATGGATTTCTTTATTTGTTTTTTTGCTTGTTGAATGGATTTTCTTGCCCGATTGTGCTAAAATTGAAAGCAAGGAGAAAAACCATGCTTGGAGCAATTATTGGTGACCTGGCTGGGTCGATTTATGAATATGGCCAAGTTCAAAAGCACAGCACAGTGAAAATAAAAAACATTATTGAAGATGATGCGTTTTTTAGTGACGACACAATTTTGACGGTTGCAATCGCCGATGCAATATTGCACGGCAAGGATTATGCCAAAACGCTTAAACAATATGCGTTAAAATTTCAGTCGCAAATCCCAAAAAACGTTGCATATTTCAAAACGATGTTTTCGCCAAATTTTTTAAACTGGGCAAAAAGCAACAAAATTGGCAGTAGCCACGGCAACGGGGCGATGATGCGAATTTCACCCGTTGGCAACTTTTTTACAACTGAAGAAGATGTCAAAAAACATGCACGCCTTGCAACAATTCCATCTCACAACTCAAAAGAAGCGGTGGACTGTGCAACAAAAATTGCACTGATAATTTTTTATGCAAATCAGGGATTGAGCAAAAGTGAGATAATCCAAAAGCTTGATTTAAAAATAAAAAAGCCTGACCTAAAAAGTTTTAATTACACCTGCGCCGACACGATTGACGTTTGCCTGTTTTCTTTGTTTGAGTCAAATTCCTTTCCTGAGGCAATTGAAAAAGCAATTTCTTTTGGCGGCGACACTGACACAAACGCTTGCATTGTTGGAAGCATGGCCGAGGCAATGTTTGGCATAGATGAAGATCTAAAACAAAAAGCGCTAACAAAACTTCCAAAGGAATTTGTGGATGTTGTTGACGAGTTTTATTCTGTCACAAAAGGCATATCTCAGCCTGAAACTATACAAGGCAAAAACTAAACTTTTGTCAAAAATTAAAATTTTTCACAAAAAAAACAAGCGTTGTGCTTGTTTTTTTTGTTTGATCATTAATCGATTGCTTGCCTTACCAAGTCAATTATTGTTGACACGTCTTGGCTGTAATCTATTTCCAGATTTGTGATTTCCTTTTTTTCCAAAACTTTTTTGCAAAGAAGTTTTGTCAGCCATTCAAGCACAAAGCTGTTTGATTCCATTGGCGTAAATTTGTAATCGCTTGGCTTGTAATCTTCTGGGCGTGGCTTGAAAACATTGTCCAAAATTTCCTGTATGTAATCATAAAAACAAATTTTTGTGGCACGTTCAAGCATGTGTGGCGAAAAATATGTGCGTCCATAGGCCAAAATTTTGAGCTCCAACAACATGCGATTGAACTCGCCGTCATTTTTATATTCTGCCAAATCGTCAATAAGTTCTTTTATTTTTTCTACGTCCATTGGAAAGCTCCTTTTCATTGATTATATCACATTAAAATTTTTTATGTCAAATTTATTTTTGTCGAATCACGTCTTTTTAAACAAGTCGTTGTTTGTTTTATTTTTGCTTAATAACAAAAAAAGGCAGCTTAAGCCGCCTTTTAAATGACTTTTTTGCCTTTTAAACTTTAAACTGTTTTTCGTTATTTTGATTTCTTTTTAGATTTTTTGTTTTTGGAGCGGATGGCAACAAAAGTTATTCCGCCAATTGCCAGCACCGCGCAAGGAACTGTCACGCCAGCAATTATGTCGCCGTAGCCCTTTGGCTCAATTGCAAGGCTTTCTCTGCTCACGCCTTTTCCGTCTATCACAATTCTACCGCAAACGCATTCGTCATGCTCCTTGATTCCGCCTTCGTCACGCGTTGCAGGAACAAGGTCAAAATGGGTGTAAGTGTGATCTTCATGCAAAAACATTGTGTGCCCTGCGTTTTTTGAAGAAATCTCTGTGGAGAACATTTTTGTTTGATAGTCAACAAAGTTCTTTGCAAGGCCAAGTTTGTTTTCAAACACCTGCGGAACATCTATTTCAAACAAATTTTCGCATCCTTTCAGTAGGTCAGTGGTTTGTGCCTGCTTTGAAACAACAAAGCTTGAAATGTTAAGTTTGTGCAAGCTTGTGCAGTTTTCAAAAGCTTTGCTAAAGCACAGCGTTTTTTGTGTATCAAAGCCTGAAAGATCAAGTTCGGTGAGCGACTGACAGCCATAGAACATTGACAAAGCAAGCGTCATCGATGATGTGTCAAAATTTTCAAAGTTTATCGCTTCAAGTTTTTCACATCCCGCAAACAAAAATGAACAATCACTTGGCGCGACAATTGTGCCTGGATACACAAATGCAATTTGATTTTGATCATCCTTTTTTTGATAAACACGAATGAAAGTGTTTAGTCGAACAAGCGTGTCCTCATATCCTTTTGGCTCGGCTTTCAAAAAGTCAATTCGTGAAAGATTTTTGTGATTTGCAATCAACGTTTTCCACTGATCGTCAAACAGCAACGGCGATTTGTCGCCATAATCTTTGCCCAAAGTTGGATAGTCCTCCGCCTCAACAGGAACAGCATATGTGACATTGACAAATGAAATGTTGAACTGTTTGTTTGAAGTTGTCACAATTTTCACGCTGTGGCTTTTTACTGAAAGATTTGAAAGAGTGAAAACGCATTTGTTGAAAATAAGTTTGTCTGACAAATCGATTTGTCCAACAAGGTTATTGTCCACAAACACATCGGCGCTTCCATATTCTGGAGCAGTGTCAGCAAAAACATCAAATCCTGAGCCCAAAAATTCAAACTCATAAACGGCAGATTGCTTTTCGGTTGAAAGTTTTCCGTTTGCCTTGTTTTCCTTAAATCCATCGTTTCGTTTTTCAAAGCTGCTTGGCTTGACCGTTTGATTTAAATCTGTTTCAAATCCTGCCGACACTTCCCTGATCACAGTGTGCGATTTGTTTTTCTTCACAACAAGTTTGAAATATCTGAAAAGGTCCTTTTCAAATTGAATTTTGTAGGTCGTCAGTTTTGGATTTTCAAGCTCGCCGTCAAACAAGCAAACATATTCTTCGCTGCTTGGAGCTTGATTTTTTCCATTATCCTTTGCTCCATAAAGAGCAATTTCAAAAAGCATATCGTTGTCGGTTGTTCGGCGATGAATGCTAAAATAATTTGCAAGCAAGTTCTTTTTGCAATCAATCACAAAAACATGAGGAAGAGATGGAATTGGGCCACCACTGTGTCGCGAATGGAAAATGGTTGACATATTTCCGTCAACAAGTGCTTTTGCGCCAAGTCCGTTATATTCGGCATAAACTTGATAGTCAGGACATTCAATCACTTGCCAATCGGTTTTATCTTCTTCATAAGCCATCGATTGATCTTTTATGCTATCCAAAAATTTTGGCTGCCAGCCCTTGAACTGTTTTGCCTGCTCTTCTTCTTGCTTTGAAACAAGTGCATTTGTCATGTTTTCAGCAGGAATGTCAACAACTTGATTTGCTCCTGGAAACACAACTCCAACTCGTGCAAGTCCTCTTCCGCCCCAATTCATAAGGTGGCACACAATGTCAACTTCCTCTCCCTTGTCAAGATAAGTTGAAGCAAAGTTGTTGTCCGGTGCATCAAAAGCAACATAGGAGTTCACTCCTGAATATTTGATTTGCCCTGCCCCGTTTTTGATATATTCTCCATTTTTGCTGAAGAAAACTTCTTTGCCGTCATCGCCGCAAGCGGTGAATTTGTAAAATCCAGCCTCCAATGCCTTGAATTTGAATTTTATGCGATAATATTCAAGTTCATCTGAATTAAATTCCGCTTTGCCTGCAACAAGGCTTTCTTCTGTGCGATCAGGCTCGGCATCTTTAAATGTTTCAATCACCTGGTCAACATTTTTGCCATAATCTTCGCTGAGTTTAAACACTTCCACATGAGCGCCGTTGTAAACAAGGTTCATCCGAACGTTAAGCGAAACAATCCTTCCGCCAAATGTTGAAACAACAATGTCAAACGAGTCGCTTTCAACAACTATTGCTGGCGGAGTGTAAATTGCCCTTTGCTTTTCTTGTTCATACTTGATTGTTCCATATTTTGGCTGCGACACTTCAACAATTTCAAAATCCTTTGGACTTGCAAAACTTTGCTTTGACAAATTGAAAATTGTTTGATATTTTCCGTCAACGTCATATTTTCTGGCAGTTTCGTTGCCGTTGATTCCGTTTGCCCATTCATAGGCAATTGGATAAAAGACAGGAAGAGATTTCAAATATTCAAGTTGCTCACTGCTAAAATCGTTTTCAGTCACATTTCCATAATAATTTGTGTTGATCCAATCAAAAATGTTGACATGGTCAACAAGCCCTATGCGATATATAAAATCTGCGCGAGCGTTTGTGCAATAAGATGGATTGACTTTGTAAGTGTAAAAAAAGTCAACAAATCTTTCTGGCCCAAACGAATGAATAAGCGTTGCATAAAGCGAAAGTTGATCAAAATGCTCTCCTGGCGTGCCAGAAAAGTTGTGATAATCATCCACCTTTTGAACGCTCATAGATCTTTTCACAACCGTGAAAGGATGAACGAATTCGCCGTGCTCAACATATGTCACCCTTGGATCCATGTTGCACAGCATTGCATACGCCAAAATGATGAGTGTGTTGTTCCAAACTTCGCCTTCACATGGGTTTGGGCAATTGCTTGAGCACATTCCCCAGTTCACGCCATAGGTTTTTGCTTGAATGTGGCCAAGCTCGTGAAATGTTCCCCAATTTCCTTGCGTTGTCAATGTTTTGTAGTTCATGCACACTCCAAACCATTGCTGCGGCTGGGCTGCAAAGCTTCCGCTCAGTGCAACAGCTTCGCCTGCAGGAACGTGCAAATCATACGCCATTGTTATGTTGTAGTTATATGCCCTTCCGTTCAATGATTCATTTATTGCAAAAACAGAATGCCAAAAATATGCAATCTTTTCAATGTCGTCACATTTTCGCATGTGCTCTGAAAGGCCAACAAGCAAACCGTTTTCAACATCAAGTGTTGCAATAAGTCCCGGAGCGTTGCGAAGACTTGCTTCAAACTCGTCTTTTGTTGTCACGCCAAGGATGTAATGCGGAGTTTCAACCGCGCCTTCAATTGTAAGGGTAACATTAGACGATGTTGGCTGCAAAAACAGCGGCCCGCCATATATGCTTCCAATTTTAAACGTTCCGTTGCCCTTCAAAACAAATGACGAGCCCATGCAAGGCACTTTTTGATTTTGAAATTGCCATTGACTGTTAAGGCCAAAGTCATATTGCGTGTAATTTGGAGTTCGTTTTTGCTCAAAGGCTTCTTGTGCTTCCTTGATCAGAATGCTGTCCCAATATCTAAAATATTTTTCTGTGCTTATAAGCCCGTTATATGACTCATCTGGAACAAAATCTTTTGGAATCGAGCCGTCATAGCCAAGCGAATCCTGTTGATGGGTTGTAAGTTCAACTGTTTGTCCTTCGTTTAGCCCTGAAACTGTGACCACAGCCACTTCGCCCGGAACAAGATACAGTCCCGTTGTCAAAGGCGTTTTATATATTGGGTCGGATATGATTGTTTTTTTCACCGCCTTTGCGCTGTCGGCAATCTGGCCATATATTCCATCCGCTGCAGGATGTTTTTTCAAGCTGTTGTTTTCAATATCTCTTGCGGCTTGTTTTGTTCTGTAAAACCATGCTTGGCGAAGCAACATATATTTTTGAAATGCGTTAAAATATTTTCCTTCACTGTTGTTTTCAAGCCCGCGTTTTGGATACATTGGGTCAGTGTCGCTGTTTAACGTTCCAAATTCGGCAAAATTGATTTTTGCGTTTTCCTGTCCAAGCCCAACATATGGCTCACCCGTTTGAGGATCTATGAACTGAAACTCGTCAGAAAGAAGGTCGGCTTTTGTTCTACGAACATCTGTGTCCGTCACTTCCATATATGGCTGGCGAAGTGTCACGCGGCGGCCTTCAATGTCCTCAAAACTTTTTCGAGAAAGCCCTTCGCTGATGTCTTCCGGGCGAACAATGCCATCGCTTTGCAAATTTTCACTCTCTTCAGCAAAAGAAGAAATTTCCCTTCCCAAAGTTTGCGAAAAACTTCCAAGACTGACCGAGAAAAAATACATAAAACAAATTAGCGATATAAAAACTCGTTGGAGAAGATTTTTTTCAAAAACATTTGTTCTTTTTGCAAAAGGGTTTTTCTTCATTTTGCTCTCCTTTTCACGATTGAATTATAACAAAAAAATTCAAATATGTAAACACTGTTTTTGATAATAATATATTAAATTTTTTAAAGTTTTTGCTTACTTGGCTGACAGAAAAAACATTTATCAAAATTTTGCCTGCAAAAGGCAAAACGAATTTTCTTTTTTTTACAAACAAAAACTGCCGTTTTTTTGTGTTTTTTAACATTTTGTTACATAGCGCAAGTTTGCTTTAATCTTTTGTCGAAATCTGTTTTGTTTTGTCGAAAAATGGTGCTATAATTTGTGTAACTTTTCGCGAGGTAAATTATGAAAAACAAAATTATAATCTCTATTTTGGCAGCACTTGTTGTTTGCATTGTTCCGTTTGGCTTTGCGTGCAACAAAAAGTCCACTCCGTCTGCTCCTCCAGAGCCACCTGCAATCGAATCGCCGGAAACAAATTTGCCGGAGACAAATCTTCCTTCGTCTCCTGACGAAAGTTCCACTCCCGATGCTGGTCCTTCGGATGACGATTCACATCCAAACGATGAAACAAAGGATGATCCCACCACTCAACCTGAAACGCCCGAAACTCCACCTGTGGAAGAAGAAAAGCCGCAGCCAAATCCTTTGATTGAACAGGCAAAGGCGGACTTGAGCGAGTTTGTTGATGGCGACTTCTTTCCATTTGACACAACAAATGTTGTTTTGATAAATTCAACTGAAAACGAGCTAACAATAACTTTTGATTGTGATGAAATTGCCTCCGCCAAACTTTCAATATATAATAACTTGGTTTTGCTGGGCTTTTATTTGAATTCCGATGGCCAGGCTATCAAAGATGACGGCACAAATGTGATCACTATCACAATTTCAAGTTCTGAAACGCACTATGTTCTTTCGTTGCAAGTTACGCCGCACATCGTAACCGAATCCGAAGAACTTGAAAGTGCGTTGTCGGAACTTTTGGGTGTTGATCTAAGTTTGGAAGGGTTTGAACTTGACAATATCGATGTTGAAAGCCTTTGTTTTAACGTGACAAATTATGATGAATTTGCAACCTATCTAAAAGAAGTGCTAAGCGAAAACCTTGACGTGTTTTCCGAAATTGAAGACGGAATGTTTTGGGCAACATATCATTTTGAAGGCACCGACATTTCCATCATGATTATGCCTGATGAAGGGTTTGCAACTGTTATGTTTTCTTAAACAAAAATTGTGGCAAGATTTTGAAAGTCTTGCCTTTTTTCTTAATTCTTTTATTTTAAAATTTTTAAACTGAAAATTTGAAACATTAAAAAAACCGCCCTTCGGCGGATTTTTATTTTTTTGTCATCAAATAGTTGCAAGCACTTGTGGCGGCAATTGCACCATCTGAACAAGCCGTTGTCAGCTGGCGAACTTTTTTTTGTCGGCAATCCCCTGCAACAAAAAGTCCTGGCGTTTGCGTTGCAAGATTTTCGTCCGCAACAATATATCCTGCCTTGTCAAGTTGAACAAGATTTTTCACCAAATCGTTGTTTGGAACTTGTCCAATGGCAACAAAAAGGGCTTTGGTTTTTATGTTTAAAAGGCTTTTGTCTTTTCTTTCAAAAACAAGTCCGGAAAGCTCCTTTTCGCCTTCAAGTTTGACAAGCTTTGCTTCATGCGTTACAAGAATGTTTGACTTTGTTTTTAAGGCTTGCACCAGCACATCGTCTGCAAAAAATTTGTCAAACAAGGTAACAATGTGAACGCTTTTGCAATATGACGAAAGAAGAAGGGCATATTGAAGTGCGGTGTTGGCGTCTCCAACAAGCACAACATCTTCGCCCGCATAAAACGCTCCGTCACACAAGGCGCAATAACTTATGCCGTGACCAATGAGTTGTTCCTCGTTTTCCAAATGAAGCTTTCGGTGTTCAACACCCATTGCAAGAATAACGCTTTTGGCCTTCAGTTTGTCAAACTCGGTTTCAATCTCAAATATATCTCCAACTTTTTCAATTTTTGTAACTTTGCCAAATTTGAACTCTGCGCCATGCTCAGTGATTTGCTCAAAAAGCTTGTCGGCAAACTCTTCGCCGGAAATTTGCATGATGGTTGGAAAGTTTTCAACTCTTGGCGATTGTGCAATTTGTCCGCCAATTGCGTCTTGTTCCAAAATTGTCACTTTTTTTCCATTTCTAAGAGCATAAAGAGCAGCAGTCATGCCTGCCGCTCCTGCTCCAACAATCAAAACGTCTGTCATGCTCGTTGTTTTCTTCCTTCCACAAATCTGTTTATTTCGCTTGCGTTGTCATATCTGACATATGTTTCGCCATCTGGAACAAGCAATGTTGGGGCTTTTTTAACGCCCATCTTTATGGCAAGATCTTTGTTTTCTTCAGCATCAACAACAGTGTATTTCACTCCTGCAGCATCCAAAATTCGTTTTGCCATTTTGCAGTTTGGACAAGTTTTTGTGGCAAAGAGTAATATTTCATCATTGACAGGTGCTGGGGTTTCTTCAATGTAAAATCTGTCGCAGCAATCCCCTGTTTTAAGTTTTAAAACTGAGTTTCCAATGTCATAAGTTTGTCGGTCCTTAAACTCTTGAACTTTTCCATCGTTCCAGTTTTGGATTGGTCTGTAATAGCCAGTGATTCTTGAATAAACTTCAGTTTTTGCTTTGCAGATTGGGCATTCATAAACTTCGCCTTGAATGTAACCATGTTCTTTGCAAATTGAATATGTTGGGCTCATTGTGTAATATGGAAGTCTGTAGTTTTCAGCGATTTTTCTCACAAGTGCAGCCGTTGACTTCCAGTCGCTAAGTTTTTGTCCAAGGAATGTGTGGAAAACAGTTCCTGAAGTGTAAAGTGTTTGCAGTTCATCTTGAATGTCAAGTGCTTCAAACACATCTGCAGTAAATCCAACTGGAAGATGTGAGCTGTTGGTATAATAAGGCGTTCCATTTTCGTTGGCTGTGATAATGTCTGGATAGCGTTCTTTGTCGTGTTTTGCAAGCCTGTAAGCTGTGCTTTCAGCAGGAGTTGCTTCCAAATTGTAAAGGTCGCCATATTTTTCTTGATAATCTGAAAGTCGTTCTCTCATGTGATTGAGCACTTTCTTTGTAAATGTTTGAGCCTTTGTTTGTGTCAAGTTTTCTCTGATCCACCTTGCGTTTAAGCATGCTTCGTTCATGCCAACAAGGCCGATTGTTGAAAAGTGATTGTTAAATGAGCCAAGATATCTTTTTGTGTAAGGATAAAGTCCAGCTTCCAAAAGTTTTGTGATTGTGTCACGCTTGATCTTAAGCGAGCGAGCGGAAATATCCATGATTTTGTCAAGCCTGTCAAAGAATTCTTCTTCGGTTGCTGAAAGATATGCAATTCGTGGCATGTTGATTGTTACAACGCCAATTGAGCCTGTGCTTTCGCCGCTTCCAAAAAATCCGCCTGATTTTTTGCGCAGTTCTCTTAGGTCAAGCCTAAGTCTGCAGCACATGCTTCTCACATCGCTTGGCTCCATGTCGGAGTTGATGTAGTTTGAAAAGTATGGTGTTCCATATTTTGTTGTCATTTCAAACAACAATCTGTTGTTTTCAGTTTCAGACCAGTCAAAGTTTTTGGTGATTGAATATGTTGGAATTGGATATTGGAATCCCCTTCCGTTTGCGTCACCTTCGATCATGATTTCGATGAAGGCTTTGTTGACCATATCCATTTCCTTTTTGCAGTCTTTATACTTAAAGTTTTGTTCCTTTCCGCCAACGATTGCAGGAAGTTCGGCAAGGTCATTTGGAACTGTCCAGTCAAGAGTTATGTTTGTGAATGGCGCTTGTGTTCCCCAACGCGAAGGAGTGTTCACGCCATAAATAAATGATTGAATGCATTGTTTAACTTCTTTAT
The DNA here is from genome assembly GCA_947626175.1 of uncultured Clostridia bacterium. Classification (GTDB taxonomy): domain Bacteria; phylum Bacillota; class Clostridia; order Christensenellales; family UBA1242; genus Caccovivens. The sequence continues at coordinate 27,354 of CANQRE010000001.1, read as the reverse complement.
AAGAAAGGTTGTCCACTTTGACAAATGGAGCAAGATATGTGTCAAAAGATGAAAATGCTTGTGCGCCCGCCCATTCATTTTGCATAATTCCCAAAAAGTTTACCATTTGGTTGCAAAGAGTTGAAAGGTGCGATGCTGGCGATGAAGTGATTTTTCCCGGAACACCGCCAAGACCTTCCTTGATAAGCTGCTTAAGTGACCAACCGGCGCAATAGCCTGTTAGCATTGACAAGTCATGAAGGTGGATGTCACAATTTTTGTGAGCATCAGCAATTTCTTTGTCATACACTTCGCTAAGCCAATAGTTTGCAGTCATAGCCCCGGAGTTTGAAAGGATAAGTCCGCCAACAGAATATGTCACGGTTGAGTTTTCCTTCACGCGCCAGTCGCTAAGTTTGAGATATTTGTCCATCGTGTTTTTGTAGTCCATAAGCGTTTGTGACGCATTGCGGATTTTTTCATGATTTTTTCTGTAAAGAATATAGCATTTTGCAACATTTTCAAACCCGTTTTTCATCAAAACTTTTTCAACGGTGTCTTGAATGTCCTCAACTGAAGGCAATTTGCCTTTTCCAAAAGAGTCCTCAAGTTCAAGTTCAGTTATTTTTGCCATCTTTCTGGCATCTCTAACATCGCCTTCGCCAAACGACATCATTGCCCTTACGATTGCGTTTTCAATTTTTGAAATGTCGTAATCAACAATTCGACCATCTCTTTTAATAATCTTGTCCATTTTCTTAGTTCTCCTTTTGTTGCTTTTTTAGCTATCTTCAACATAGCACAACACAATATATTGTGTCAAGCAATTTTCAAAAATAATATATATTGTGTTTTTTAGCTAATTTTTAACTATTTCGTTTTTGCTAGAAAATGCCAATATGACAGTTCTAATTTGATAAATATCGTGGCGGTTTTTGGTTTCAAAATTTTTTAAAATTTGTCAATTTTGGTCAAAATTTTCGCAAAAGATTTTTACTATATATTGACAAAATCGGGCGTTGTGTTATACTATAGTCCTGGAGATAAAAATGAAAGACTTATTTGAACAAAAGACAAATTTTGATTTGAAAGTGCAAGATTATTATGTTGGCGACATAAAGCATGTTAACAATCTTAGCAGTTTTCGCTCGAACGGATTCTGCTCAACCATAAAACACAATAGAGTTTTTGCAAGAGTTAAGGGTTGCGAATTTTTTGTTAATATTGACGCCGTGGACTCTCAAAAAAAACTTGGAATGTTGCAATTTGCTTGCAAAAGCGCGACTCCCGACAACAGATTCACCTTTTTACGAAAGGATCAAGTGCAGCACGCACATGTTGATTATGTTGACGCAGTTCCAATGTCAAATTTTTATGACTTGACCGAAGAACAGCAAGCATCAATCGACAACTTTGAAGACCTTTTGGATCGCTGTGACGAAATTTTGATTTAACAACGCAAAAATTTTGTCGTTTTTACACGAGTTTGAATAAGAAATTTTTCTCCACGCATTTTAAACGTGGAGGTTTTTTATGAAAAAAATTTTATCACTTTTGTCAATCGCTTCTCTTGGAGCCGCTTTGCTGATTGGCGGCGGCCTTAGCCCTGAAACACAACCCCTTTTGGCTGACGAAACAAACGAGCTTTTGCAGCAAGCGGTTCCCGCTGCGGTTGCCGCGGACGAACAAAGCTCCGTTCCAAACATTTGCCATCGCCACATTTTTGTGTGGGGCGAAGCATGCGTGCTTGCATCTCCCGACACTGCAACAATAACAATTGGGGCGGAAACAAGCGGCTCTGAAATAGGCAGCGCAACTGAAGAAAACAATCAAATAATGCAAAAGCTGCACGAGTATCTTTCTTCTCAAGGGATTGAAGAAAACAACATCCGCACAAATTATTACAGCGTTTATGAATATCAAAACTTCACCGAAAATGAGCAGCAATCGCTTTATCATGTTTACAGAACACTTGAAATCAAACTTTCCGACATTGAAAACGTTGGCACGCACGTTGACAATATGCTTTCGCTAGGGGCAAACAGGTTTGAAGGAGTTACTTTTGGCTGTTCAAACTCAAGCGAATATTATGAGCAGGCACTTGCCAAAGCATTGGAAGACGCAAAAGCCAAAGCCAATGTTTTGTCTGACGAAGAGCCAACTGTTGCCGGAATCCATGAAGAATATGTTTGCTGCGTAAATCCTTGCAAAATTTCAAACATTGAAACGCTTTCAAGCGGCAGTTCGATTTTTGCAGGAAAACTTAATGTTCGCGCAAAAATAAAAGTTCACTTCACGTATTGATTTGTTTTTAAAACTTTTTGCGTTGAAATGTTCAAATCAAAGCCGCAAACTGGCCCACTTTCATAAAAACGCCGAACAATTATAATGATTTTATTATCTTATATATTATATAAATAACATATTCACACTCTCAAAACATATATTTATTTTGTTGACAAAACAGTGTTATTGCGATATTATTTGGGTGAAAAAAAATAATAAAAGGAGCGAGAATATGGTTAAAACTTTTGACGAACTTCCAAAGTGGCTCAAAGTTGTTTTGGCCCTGCCTTTCCTTGATATTGTTTGGGTTGTTTACAGACTTTTCCGCAGCATCGAAAAAAACAATGTCGTTGGAATAATTTTGGCAGTGTTGATCATCTTCGTTGGAATTTTCTTCCTTTGGCTTGTTGATATGATCACAATAATCATGCAAGACAGAGTCCTGTGGATTGATTAACAAAAAAAAACCTTCGCGTTAGGCGGAGGCTTTTTTTATATATTTGTTGAGGATTTTCTGATTTTCTTTTTGCGGAACACTTAGAAGCGTTTTTGATTCTTCCGCTTCAAATTTGAACACAATTTCATAAATTGGCTCATTTTTTGTGCTTTTTTCTTTATTTTTTTGAACATTTACATCAAAATTAACAATTTTTGATTCAAATATATTTTTCGGTTCGACAACCAAAGCACAAGAATTCATAACAAAAACAATTTTTTCTTGAATTTTGTAAAAATATTGCGACCCAAAATATCGTTGCTGTTCAAAATCAAGCTTTGTTTTTGAAAAACCAATCATATCAAACAAAATCTCATCATCGCTCGGCTCAAGTTCACCAGCAAATTCAAACAAAACGCAACCTTCTTGCAGTTTGGAAAACTTTTCTTGAACTTCCTTTTTGTTTTGCGCCAAAAATATTTCTTCAATAAGTTCGTTGTTGTCTTCGATTTTTTTTATTGTTTCAATATTTTCCTTCACAGCGTTTTGTGAAATGTCTTTTTTTTCAATCTGACTGAAAAACTGTCCAACTTGACCTTCAATTTTGTTCTTTTTTAAAAATTTTTCAAGTTTTACAAGCCTGTTATTATATTTTTTTACCAAAATTTCGGTGTTCACTGTTGGCATTTTAATCTTTCTGCTCAGCAAAAAATACGCCATCAATGCAATTGCCAAGCAAACACCTATAAGCATTGAATACCACATAAAATCATCCTTATAAATTGTAAGTCACTTGTTTTTTAAAGCGAAAAAAACCAATATTTTTTTGTTTTTTACAAAATATTACGGTTTTTTTGATAATTTTTAATCAAATTTTCACTTAAAACTCTTCTTTCAATATTTCAAAATAAGCTTGTGGATGATTGCATACTGGGCAAACCTTTGGAGCTTCATCCCCAACATAAACATGGCCACAGTTTCTGCAAATCCAAACTTTTTTTGTAGTTTTCTTGAACACTGTTTTCTCTTTGATCAATTTTGCAATCTTTTTAAATCTTTCTTCATGTCGTTTTTCAATATCTGCAACAGCGGCCAGTTTGTAAGCAATCTCGGCAAAACCTTCTTCTTTTGCTTCTTTTGCCATTCTTGCATACATTTCGGTCCATTCTCCATGTTCGCCAGCTGCAGCTTCAAGCAAATTTTCATATGTAGCATTCACATCGCCGCCAGCCAAATATTTAAACCAGATTTTTGCATGTTCTTTTTCATTGTTTGCTGTTTCTTCAAAAACTGAAGCAATTTGCTCATATCCGTCCTTTCTTGCTTTTGAAGCAAAATAGGTGTATTTGTTCCTTGCTTGGCTTTCTCCAGCAAAAGCGTCTCTCAAATTTTGTTGGGTTTTAGACCCTTCCCATTGTGTTTTTTTCATGTTATCCTCCTTAAAATCACAAGCATATTTTACAACGATATACCCGCTTTTGTCAAACGTTTTAACACTTTGTTTCGTCGTTTGTTAAAGTTCATAGTTTCGCCGTTCTATTTGGAAAACAACAATCATAGTTATGTAATCATAACTTTTTGCAAAAACATTTTTATTAACTTAAATCAACATTTAACTTGACTTAAAAACAAATGTAATTCTAGCAAAACACACATTCGCCCGCATCTCACTCACCAGTTCCTACATCACCATCTCTCCAACACTCCCAGCAACTCACTTACTCTCTTGCTCGCTTGCTCCCTACTAAAGCACTCTTCTTACTCATCTGCTCAAAAACACTTCTTACTCATCTGCTCAAAATAAACCTACCTGCTCACCGTGCTTCATCTCAACATCTCACTATCTCACCTTCCCACTCAAAATCTCACTTGGTCGCTTTCCTACTTTTACTTGTTCAAAACCTTACTTACTTACTTACTTTCTTTCTCACTATGTTACTTATAATCTTACTCATTCAATCATTCCTATCACTCATCAAACTTATAACTCATCTTCTTATCACTCATCCCCTTATCACTCATTCAAACTTTTATTAACCCGCCCAAACCTTTATTCACTCAACGTATTTTCTCACTTGCTTGACTCTATTCTTTTTGTCTGCTCACTTTCTCTCTTTCTTTCTTCCACATTTGTTCATCTTCTTTCAGTTTTTTTGTTAGATTGATTTGTTTGCTTGTTTTGCCGCCCACCAGTTTTACAACCCAATCATCAACTTGCCTTTCCATTATTGTTTCCTTGTTTGCTTAATCCTTTTGAATATAGACGTTTCTTTTTCATAAATAACAATAAGAATTGTTTTAACACCTAGTCAAAGACCCCTTATCAAGCAGCAAATCTCAACGTTTTAGCAAGTTGCTAAATTAATGTTGGCAAGTTGGCACGCTCAATTGTTTCACGTGAAACATTTTTACGAGTTAGGACAGTTTATCTTTTAACACATTTTTTGAGCGATTATTACGGGTTAGAAAAGCTTTTCCTTTAATAACTTACACTTTTTAATCAACGCTTATTTTGAAACACCCTTCTTTTTTCAAAACACCGCACATTTCAAAGCTTTGTTTTAAACATTAATTTAAGCAAACAGGCTTCTACTAAACAACAACAAAACTTAACACGGTCAATCGTATCAAAACAGCCCGATCCAATCGTTAAAGCCATCGTTAAGGTTACATAAAAGCAATTCTATATTAAACTTTTAGGGCCTTATCCTTCAAATTGTTTCACGTGAAACATTTTTGTTTGAACACTGCTTTTTGTTGTGGTTCTATGCTCGTTTTAAATTTACTCTCTATTTTTAGCCGCGGCTTTTCGTTTGCAAGCAAACATTTAAGTATTCTTTGCTTTACTATGCTTTGCTTTGACTTTTCTGCTTGCAACCTTTTCAGCTTTGTCGTTTTAATTTTCGGTTTACTAAGAATTGCTCAATTTTTTTGTCTGCACACAACAAAAAACTTGCCTGCATGGGCAAGTTTTTACATAAAATTGTTTGTTTTAAAGGAATTTATTTTCTTATCAAAGTCAGAAGGTCAGCAATCCGATCAAGATCATCTCTTGAATAATAGTCAATATATATCCTTCCTTTTTTGTCGTTTCCAATCACCGAAACCTTTGTTCCAAACGTTCGTTGCATTGAAAGAAGCAAAGATTTTAACTCAAGCGACTGTTCAACATGTGGTTTTGCCTTGCTTTCCGGATGTTGCAACTTTCTGACAGCTTTTTCAAGATCACGAACGTTCCATTTTTCTTTTATCGCTTGATTTGCAAGCCTGATTTGCGAATTGTGATCTAACACAACAACAAGGGCTCTTGCGTGGCCAGATGAAAGAAGGCCTTTTTCAACCATATTCAAAACTTCTGGATAAAGGTTTAAAAGCCTAAGCGTGTTTGCAATGTTGGAGCGACTTTTTCCGATTCTGTCTGAAACCGCCTCTTGGCTAAGCTTATATTCTTCCATGAGTTGCTTGATTGCTCTGGCTGCTTCAATTGGATTTAAATCTTCTCTTTGCAAGTTTTCTATGATCGAAATTTCTTTAATTTGTTTGTCTGAATAATTTTTTATTATTGCAGGGATTTCAGTAAGGCCAGCCTTTTTTGCTGCACGAAAACGTCTTTCGCCGGCGATTATCATATATGTGCCATCATGGTTATCATTTAAAACAATCGGCTGAATAACGCCGTGAACCTTTATTGAATTTGCAAGCTCGTTTAAAGACTCTTCATCAAAATGCTTTCGTGGCTGATTTGGATTTGTGTGGATAAGCCCAAGCGAAACAACATCAACCTGTTTTTGTACAGGGGATGATGGCTGAGCTGAAGGCTCCTCGTCATACATCGCAAAAAGGCTTTCAATTCCTCTTCCAAGACCATGTTTAACCATTGTTTTCTTCTCCTCTTAGCTGAATTTTCGTATGTTTAGTTATAGTTTTATACTTAATTTTGTTTCTGTTTAAAAACTCTTCCGCAAGCGACAAATAAGCTTCTGCGCCCTTTGAAGAAGGGTCATAAAGCACAATTGGCAAGCCATGGCTTGGAGCTTCGGCAAGCCTGATATTTCGCGGAATATACGTTTCAAAAACCTTACTTTTGAAAAACTTTATGATCTCCTGGCTTACTTGATTTATTAAGTTTGAACGATTGTCTTTCATTGTTCGAACAACGCCTTCAACGTCCAAGCTTGGATTAAGGTGAAATTTAACAAGCCTAATCGTGTTCATAAGCTGTGTGATTCCGTCCAGCGCATAAAATTCACATTGCATTGGAATGATAACGCTGTCCGAAGCGGTTAGGGCGTTCACGGTCAATAATCCAAGTGACGGCTGGCAGTCAATCATTATGAAATCATAACTATCCTTCACTTGTTCCAGTATGTTTTTCAATATTTTCTCTCTGTTTTGAATTGAAACAAGTGAAATTTCTGCCGCGGCCAAATCAACCGTTGACGGAATTATGTCAAGTCCTACAATCCTTGTTGGCAAAATCACTTCTTCAACAGGGCAGTCGCCATCAATAAGGTCATAAACCGTTTTTAAACTTTTCTTTTTTTCAATTCCAACCCCAGAAGTTGCATTTCCTTGCGGATCTAGGTCAAGGATCAACACTTTTTGTCCCATAACAGCAAGATACGCTGAAAGATTGACACATGTTGTTGTTTTTCCAACCCCGCCTTTTTGATTTGCAAAAGAAATAATCTTTCCCATGTTTTTCCTCTCTTGTCGGTATATTTCACCTTATAATAACACAAAAGCTTTCAAAAATAAACAAAAATTAACCCAAAAAGCCAAATTTTTGGGTTTAAAGTGGACTTTTTCGCGGCAAATTGCTTTTTCTTGGATATTTTTCAGGAGTTTTTGCAATTTTTTTAAGCGATATGATTGCTCGAGCCATATCCTTTAAAACAAATCTTTTTATTTCTTCGGTTTGCCCGCCAAGAATTTTTATCGCATTTTTTGCTTTTTCAACTTCATCATAAAAATCCGAACCTTTGTATATCACAGCTCTTCCGCCAACCTTCACAAATGGAAGAAGATATTCTGCAAGCGTTGACAAATTTGCAACTGCGCGAGCGGTCACGCAATCAAACTTTTCTTTTTCCTTAAAATCTTCAATCCTTTCGTGCAGCGCTTTAACGTTTTTTAGCCCTAACTTTTGAATAAGATTGTTTAAAAACAAAACTCTTTTGTTTAGGCTGTCAACAAGCGTAATTTTGAGATTTGGATTTAAAATTGCAAGCACAATTCCTGGAAAACCCGCTCCAGAGCCAACATCAAGCACCGAGCCATAAAAATCACTTATTCCAAGCGCACAATCGATAAAATGCTTTAAAACGACATCTTCAAACTCAGTTATTGCTGTCAAATTGTATTTTTGATTTTCTTCAATCAAAAAATCGTAATATTTTTCAAAATTTTCCGCTTGATTTGATGAAATTTTGAACCCATATTGGAGAAACCTTTGTTTTATTTGTTCACTTTTCACCTTTTTTCTCCTTAAATTTTTTAATTAGCACGCTCAAAACAGCAATGTCTGCCGGCGAAACGCCTGAAACGCGTGAAGCTTGTCCCAAATTTAAGGGCCTGACTTGACTAAGTTTTTGGATTGTTTCAATTTTCAAACCTTTTTGCTTTTGATAATCAAAATCCTCTGGAATAATTTCTCTTTCCATTTTTTTCATTTTTTCAATTATTTCTTCCTGTTGTTTTAAATATCCTTCAAATTTTGTAATTAAATTTAATTCATTTAAAACATCGTTATTTAGGCCTTGAAAAATGCCAAATTCTTTATTTATTTTAAACGCATCAATGTTTGATCGTTTTAACATTTCTTTGTATGAAATTGAATTTTTTGGCACATTTTCTCCATTTTTTTCAAAAAATTCTTTAATTTTTTTGTCAATTTTCATTTTTTCAAGAATTTTTTGTTTTGCAAGTTCCAAGCTTCGTTTTTTTGCAAGGAATCTTTTCCAACGCTTGTCGTCAACAAGGCCAACTTTTCTTCCAATTTCGGTAAGGCGCAAATCTGCGTTGTCTTGCCTAAGTGAAAGGCGATATTCCGCACGGCTTGTCATCATTCTGTAAGGTTCGCTTGTTCCTTTTGTGACAATATCATCAATAAGCACGCCGATATAGGCATCGCTGCGCGATAAAATAAGCGGATCTTTGCCTTCAAGTTTTAATGCGGCGTTTATTCCGGCAATAATTCCTTGCGCGGCCGCTTCTTCATAGCCGCTTGTTCCGTTGATTTGGCCAGCAAAGAACATTCCTTCGCAAATTTTACTTTCCAAAGAAGGTTTTAGTTGAATTGGATTTATGCAATCATATTCAATCGCATAAGCGTCACGCATTATTTCAGCGTTTTCAAGGCCTTTGACCGAATGAATCATCTCTTTTTGTATGTCCGCAGGCATGGAAGTTGAAAAGCCTTGCAAATATATTTCGCTTGTGCTTGCGGCTTCTGGCTCCAAAAACAGTTGATGGCGGTCCTTGTCGGCAAATCTGACGATTTTTATTTCAATTGAAGGGCAGTATCGCGGCCCAACACCTTTTATTTCGCCTGAAATTGCTGGAGCTTTGTCCAAATTGGCTTTGATTATTTCGTGAGTTGTTGGGTTTGTGTAAGTCAAATAGCAATTTGCTGAATTTTTGGCTTTTTTATCTGTCATAAATGAAAAAGACTGAATGTCGTCATCGCCCGGCTGAACTTCAAGTTGCGAAAAATCTATGCTACGTTTGTTAACCCTTGCCGGCGTTCCCGTTTTAAATCGTTGAAGCTCAAATCCGAGCTTTCTTAAGGACGAAGAAAGCTTTTTGGCGTTTTTAAATCCGTTTGGACCAACTTTTTCAGTGTAAGAGCCGATGATAATCCGACTGTCAAGATAAACCCCTGTTGCAAAAACAACAACTTTTGCAACAAAAATGTCACCAACTGCGGTTTTAACAAATATGTTTTCGCCTTTTTGTTTGATGTCAACAACTTCGGCTTGTTTTAAAAATAGGTTAGGGGTGCTTTCAACAACCTTTTTCATTTCGGTGTGATATTGGGTTTTGTCCGTTTGCGCCCTTAGACTTTGCACGGCTGGCCCACGACCACGATTTAACATGCGAATTTGCAGCGTTGTTTTGTCGGCAATAATTCCCATTTCGCCGCCCAAAGCATCAACTTCGCTCACAAGCTGACCTTTTGCCGAGCCGCCAATTGATGGGTTGCACGCCAAAAAAGCCACTGCATCCAAACTTATGGTGGTTAGCAGCGTTTTGTGTCCTTTTCTTGCCAAGGCAAGGGCGGCTTCGCAGCCTGCATGCCCAGCTCCAACAACAATTGCCTCATATTCTTCTTTCATTTTATTTTCCCACGCAGAACTTTGAAAAAATCATTGAAATAATGTCTTCATTTTCTGTTTCGCCTGTTATTTTTCCAAGTTCGTTCCAAATTGATTTTATCAGCATTGACAAAATTTCCAAACTTTCATTTTTGTGCCTGAAAAAGCTTTTTATCTGTTTGCTTGCGTTTTTCAAATGATCAAGCTGTCTTTCGTTTCCAACAATAGATGAAGAAAAGTCAATCTCGTCCTTTATCACTGAATCAAAAATTGTTTTTTTGAGTTTTTCAATATTTTGCCCTGTGAGAGCTGAAACTTCAATTTCGTTTTGCTGCTTTTTTAAATGCCTTTGCTTGTCACATTTGTTAACAACAACAAAATAAGGCTTTTTCAAAAGTTTTAACACGTTTTTGTCATCGTCATCCAAGTCGGCTGAGCCGTCAACGACAAACAAAACAACATCGCTTTCCGCCAAAAATTTTTTGCTTTTTTCAATTCCAATTTTTTCAATGGCGTTTTTGCTTTCTCTTATTCCAGCAGTGTCATAAAAATTAAATCGCACGCCTTCAATGTCACAACTTGCTTCAACAACATCTCGCGTTGTTCCTTTTGTGGATGTTACAATCGCTTTTTCTTCGCCAATTAACGCGTTAAGAAGGCTGCTTTTGCCAACGTTTGTTTTGCCAACCAAAGCAACATTGACTCCATTTTTTGCAAAGCGCAAACTTTCGGCATTTGTGATTGTTTGGTCAATTTCGTTTTGAGTTTGTTTAAGCACTGAAAAAATTTTATCCCTGACAATTTCGTTTTCGTCTTCTTCAGGATAATCCATGCTCACTTCAATTTCCGCCAAAAGTTCGGTCAAATTGTTTTGCAGTTTTTTTGTTTGTTTCAAAAGCTTTCCGCTGGCAGAAGACAAAGCAATTTTAAGTTGTGCTTCGCTTTCACTGTTTATTTCATTTACAACAGCCTCCGCCTCGTCAAGCGAAATTTTGCCATTTTCAAAAGCACGCTTTGTAAATTCTCCCGGCTCAGCCAGTTTTGCTCCATTTTCAACAAGTTTTTCAAGCGCAAGCCTTGTGACAACGATTCCGCCATGAATTTGAAACTCCACAACATCTTCGCCAGTGTAAGAAAACGGCGCTTTAAAATAAACCATCAAGCACTTTTCGCTTCCTTGTCCCAAATTTAAATTTCCAAGCACCATTTTTCGCGGCTCGATTTTTTGGCTGCATGAAAAAACCTTGAGCGCAATTTTTAAAGCATTTTCGCCGCTCATTCTCACAATAGATATTGCCCCTTTGCCAAGTGGGGTGGAGATTGCCGCAATGGTTGTGTTCATGAAAATAATTATATCACACTTTTTCTCTTTTTCAACAAAAAAACATATCTTGAAAAATTCATTCTTTTATGTTATACTATTTTTGTCAAAGGAGAAAATTGTTATGAAACAAAAAGAACTTGAAAAATATATGCCGTCTTTCTTGGAAAATGGCGATGTTGAGTGCTACGCTCATCCGTTCACCTTGGGGACATATGAAAAAATGACCGGCAACTTGGAACTTTTCAGACGCTGTGTTCGTGAAGTGTATGACGGCTTTCACCAAAACAATTACTTATATTTTATGCTGTCAAAATATGATAATTATGATGACCCTTATGGACGTATTTACGCCGTAGATAAAGAAGGCAAACTTACATATTCTTTCTTCGACCTTGTAAGAAATTATCTTCGCATAGAACTTCACCCTGAATATGACCCAAACTCGAAAGTCGTAAAGTCATGCGATGACAAACTTATGATAATGAAGGCAAATAATGACGGCTCTGTGACTGAAAAGATTGTCAACACCGCACCTTCGGTCAAGTTTGGAGGTTATTCCTACATTTGGACAAATAAACAACAATGCTTGGATGGAACAGAAAAAACAATGGCGCTCGCAGGTTACACTGTTCATGACGCCCTTTCACAAGTCGTTCTTTCTAACCCTAATGTGAAAACACCATTGTTAAGCAAACTTTTGCAGCGTGAGTGCACAAAAATTGCTCTTGAAAGATGCGATGAAGAAGAACTAAAACTGCTTAAACGTGGAACACTATCTCGTGCAGACAATTACAAAAACTGGAAAGAAATTGCTTCTTTGGAAAAGAAAAATGAAAGCGAAAAATTTTACAACGAAAACGAAACATTTGAACAAATCGATTTCTTTGATCAGGTTGAAGGGGATGAAATAAACAAATAAAAAAAGCTGCGAAACAAATCGCAGTTTTTTTTGTTTATGTTTTTCTCTTGTTGATATGTTTTCTTTGTTGTTTTTCCTTGTTATTCTTTTTCCTTGTTGTGTTGACTTGTTATTCCTTGTATTCTCTTGGGAAAATCATAACATATCTTTTTGGCTCGGTGCCTTTGGACAAAGTTGTCACTTTGTCATTGTCTTGCAAAGCAAGGTGAATTTGCCTTCTTTCGCTTGCATCCATAGGTTCAAGTTTTTGATATCTTCCTGTTTTGACAACCTTTTGCGCCATTCTGTTGGCAAGAGCTTTGAGCGATTCAGCTCTTTTTTCTCTATAAGAGCAAATGTCCAAAATTTGTCGCTTGTCTGCTCGCTTGCAAACGGACGTCATTATGAACGAAAGGGCAAACATTGTTTCGCCGCGATAGCCAATAAGTTCATTTAGGTCGTCGCCGTCAACTTCAATGCGAACAACATCGTCTTCTTCAATTTCGCTGACCTGAGCGTTTTTGTTTAAAGCTTTCAAAAGTCCTTCAACAAACTCTCTTGCCGATGGTCTTTGGCCTTCCGCCTTTTCTTCTTTTGGCAAAACTTGCTTTGGCTCATCATTTTTTTCTGCCTGTTTTGGCTTTTCTTTTTTTTGTTCTTTTTTGCTTTCCGAGCGTTCTTTTTTTGCCGGCTTTTCTATCGCGATATTTTCTTTGGCTGGTTTTTGCTCTTCAGCCTTTTTTTCTTTCTTTTGATATTTTTCAATCACATCTTCTGAAATTGAAACAACAACTTTGGCTTTTTTGAACAAGCCACCTTCACTTAAAATTTTTATGTCGACATCTTCTCTTGGAGCTTTCAATTCGAAAAGGGCGTTTTCAATTGCTTGCTCGATATTTTTTCCTGTCGCTTCCACACTTGTATTCATTTTTTATCCCCCTTGTTAGAATTATATCATTTTCTGCGATATGACACAACTGATTTTTGCTTTTCTTCTTGTTTCTTTTCGTCGTGAGCATCCCATTTGTTGATAATAAGGTTTTCAAGTGGGGCAAGTGCTGCACTTATTGCTTGGCTTACAACCAAATATATTGCAAACACTGAGTTATAGAAAATTGCAAAAATTCCCATGATTATTGGCAGAACAAAAAGCATAACTTTTCCGCCCGGTTGTTTTGGCAGGCCTTTCTTTTTGTTTCCAAGGTTTGACAAGAACATTGACAAAAAGCTGATTGCAATGCTAAGAACAGCAAGAATAAAGTAGCCATTCACTCTTCCAACCTGTTTGTCAAGGTTTGGCATAAACGCATTGTATATCGTCTTTTCCTGCTCGCTCACATTTTTTGCACCAATTTCACTCACAAATTGATCATAAGTGAAAATTGATCTTTTGAATGGGCTGTCCGCAACCCAATAATTTGCAATCCAAAGAAAATCGGATTTTTCATCTGCGTTTTCATAACAATTTTTGATATATCTTGAAGAATAATTGTTAATCGCATCGCTGAAAGTTACTTGCGTTCCATCTTCTTGTGTCAAAACAACTTGTCCACCTTTGTATGCAGGGGACGAAATCTCTTCGCCGTTTTCATCTTTGATTTTTTGGTCAACAACAAGTTTGTTGATTATGTCCACAATGGCTTGGTCGGAAGATATTGTCACTTCTTCCATTTGTGTTGAGCCATCTTCATTTGTTATTGGCAAGCCATTTTCATCCTTTTTTTCTTGGCTTGCTTTATATGAAAAGTCCTTTTTAAATTCAACTCTTCCAATTTCATTTTCATCAAGCAAAGCCACCAACATTTGAACGGTTTTTTCTTCGCCGTTTTCATCTGTTTGTTTTTCATCTTCAATTTTAAACGTCACGTTTTCATAATTTTCAAAAATAGCATTGTCGCCTTTGTCAAACTGCTGATTTGAAAGATTCAAAACATTGGCATAGTTATATTTAAGATTGTCATATTCCTGACTTATCTTAAAATCCGCCATGGCGTTTAAAGACGAAAACAATGTGAAAAATATTGTAAGGTTTAACGCCATAAAAACAAGCATAAACACACAACTTCCGCCCATTGAAAAATTGTTGCGCTTGTAAAGCTCTTGTGTTTTTTGATTTAACAAATTTTTGTCGTTGCCATATTTGGCTTTCAGCTTTTCAAGCTCTGGCTGCATTTTGGCTTGCATGCGCGCATTTTTTTTGTTGATCTTTTTGTTGAATGTGTCAAACGGCGCCCAGATTATTCTGATAATAAGCGTTATCAAAACAACTGCCAAAATATAGCTTCCAACGCCATTTTCAAACGCTTTGATAATTATTTCCCAAAAGCCATTTGGCTCTGAAACAGACAACAACGTGTTTAAAGTAGCCATCGAAAATCTCCTTTTACATTTATTGGAACAGGGTCAAAGCCATGTTCTTTTCTTCCGGGAACACATTTTGCAAGCCTTTTTATTCCCAAAGCTCCACCTTTGAATATGCCAAACTCTTTGACCGCTGCAATGAAATAATTTGAACAGCTTGGAATAAATTTGCAAACGTGCGGAAGAAGGGGAGAGATAAGATATTTATAAAAATAAATCGGCAAACAAAAGATAAATTTGAATGGAAGAAGAAGCTTTTTCATCTTTCAAACAATTCACAGATTTGTTTTTTGAGAGTTTGATAATCAAGTTCCGCCGCTCCTTGCCTTGCCAAAATAACATAGTTAAAATATGGCTTTGGCAAAGAACAAGTCCTGACAATTTCTCTTAAACGTCTTTTTAGTTTGTTCCTTTTGTTTGCCTTTCCAACTTTTTTGGAAATTGAATATCCTATTTTGTAACAAGCAAATTTGCTTGGAACTGAAAAAAGAGTAAAAAGGGGACAAGATGTTCTTTTCCCTTTTTTGAATATATAAGAAAATTGTTTCTCTTTTTTCAGTCGGTGATCCATATTTCTTACGCCGCAATAACTTTTCTGCCGCGAGCACGACGGCGTTTTAAAACGTTTCTTCCGCCTTTGGTTCTCATTCTTTCCCTAAAGCCATGAACTTTTTGTCTTTTTGCTTTTTTTGGTTGATAAGTCCTTTTCATCAGTTTGTCCTCCTTGTTGGTTTAAACCAAATTAGTATAAAGGATTTTTTGTTCTTTGTCAACTTTAATTTAAAATAAAAAACCGACTTATTGTCGGTTTTTATCCAAACATTCTCACTGGCAAAATCAAATACAAAAATTCTTCGCCTTCAGTTGGAACAATCACACAAGGGTTGGATGATGTGTTTAGGCACAACTTCACAAACTCATCTGTTTGAGCTTTCAAGCTTTCAAGCAAAAATCTTGGATTGAAAGCAATAACAACATCTTTTCCGTTTAGTGATGCAGAAATTTTTTCTTTGATGTTTCCAATTTCAGAGTTTGATGTCAAAACAAGTGAATTTTCTTTTATGTCAAATTTGACAAAGTTGTTTTGTCCAACTTTGCTTAAAAGCGAAACTCTTTCAAGGGCATCTTCAAGTTGAACTTTGTTTACGATGACATATGTTTCATAGTTCATTGGAATGATTTGTTTGTAGTTTACAAAATCGCCTTCCAAAAGCCTTGAAATAATTTTTGTGTCATTGTTGTCAATCATGATTGCATTTGAATCAATGTATATGTTTATCACATCGTCAGTGTCGTCCAAAAGTTTTGAAATTTCATTTAGCGATCTTGTTGGAACAACAATTTGCTTTTTGATGTTTGCAGAAACTTTTTTTTTGACTCTTGCAAGACGATATCCGTCAAGTGCAACGGCCGTTGTTTCCTTTTGATCAATATCAAACAAAACACCTTTTAAAATTGGCCTTGAATCATCCAAAGCAACTGAAAAAATCGTTTTGCTGATAAGAGTTCGAAGGTCTTTTTGGCTTATGCCAACCCATTCATCAGTTTTGATTTTTCTAAATCCTGGATATTCAACAGGATTATAGCATTGAATAATGCTTTCGTTCCCGTCATATCGGATGAAGAGCTGATTTTTTTCATTGACTTCAAGTTCAATGTCCGAGTTTGAAAGTTTTTTCACAAACTCAGTTATAAACTTTCCTGGAACGACGGTTTCACCTTCAACTTTGACTTCAGCCTTGATCTTTTTTTCAATTGAAAGATCTGTGTCAGTTGCACTTAATGTCAGTTCATCGTCTTCAGCAGAAATTTTTATTCCTTCCAATATTGGATTTGTCACTTTGTTTGAAAGCGCTTTACTAACTCTTAAGAACGCATCTGAAAGCTCAAGTCCCATACAATTTAATAACATTTCTTTTCCTCCTTAAACGCCCGTAAGCGGGCACTTGATATTATTATTTTTTTATTTAAGTATTAGCTTTATTATTAGGCTGTGTGCAAAAGTGGATAAGTTGTTTTGGAAAGGTTGTTTTTCATAAATATTGCACTTTTTTGTCGATTGTGACACTATATATAGAATTTTTTAATGTGGACAAGTTGTGGAATAAAAGTTTTTTTGAAATTCAAGTTATCCACTTGTCAACATTTTTTTGATTTCACTGACAAAGGTTTGAATTTTTCTATTTGTTTTCACTTCACTTGAAATTTTGTCACGTGCGTGCATAATTGTTGTGTGATCTCTTCCGCCAAAGATTTTTCCGATTGAAACAAGTGGAAGATCAAGCATTTCGCTGATCATATATATTGCGATCATTCTTGGCTCAACAATTTCTTTGCTCTTTTTCTTTCCGACCATATCTTCGCGCGAAATCGAAAAATATTCACACACTGCCGAAATGATTTGATCCGAAGTTGACCCCGATTGATTTTTTTCTTCAAACTTGTTGTTGAACGCTTCGCTCACATCGCTTAGGTCAGCGGTTGTTTTTCCAAGCAAGCCGGAAAGGAAACAAACTTTTGCAAGCATTCCTTCCAAAGCTCGAACGTTTGAATCGATTTGTTCGGCAATGCAAGAAATTGCTTCGTCACTGATTGAATATTTTTCAATTTGACATTTTTTTCTTAAGATAGCAACCCTTGTTTCAAAATCTGGTGGCTGCATGTCTTGAATAAGCCCCATTGTAAAGCGAGAACGCAGTCTTTCTTCCAATGTTTCAATTTCCTTTGGTGGGCGGTCGGATGAAATGATGATTTGCTTTCCAAATTGATGAAGATCATTGAAGGTGTTAAAAAATTCTTCTTGTGTGCTTGTTTTTTTGGAAATAAATTGAATGTCGTCAACCATCAAAACATCGCAGCTTCGATATTTGTCACGAAATTCCGAATATGTTTTTGTTTTTCCAGCAGAACCCAATGATTCAATGTAGTCATTTGTAAATTGTTCGCAGGTGACATATTTTATTTTTAAATTTGGCTTTGTTTCCTTTATATAATTTCCAATTGCGTGCAAAAGGTGAGTTTTTCCAAGCCCAACACCGCTGTATATAAACAAAGGATTAAAGCTTTTGCCAGGATTTTCGGCAACCGCTCTTGCCGCAGCATAGGCTGTTTGATTGCTCTTTCCAACAACAAAGTTGTCAAAAGTGTATTTTGGATTGAAAGGATTCTTGTTGGCTTCCAAATCCTTTATTGCGGTTTTTGGATTATTTTTTGAAATGTAGGCAACTTCTTCAGAAGGATCCAAAATTTCAATTTCAACATTGTCGCCAAAAACCTCTTCAACAGCAGATTTCAACCTGTCGAAATAGTTTTTCAGCACTTGATTTTTTGCAAAAGTGGATTTTGTGGCAAGATATAAAACGTTGTCGTCATTTAGATCAACAACTTTCAGTGGCTTAAACCACATAACAAAAGAAACGTCGGCAACCGACAACTTTAGTTTTTCAAGCACAATATTCCATAAAGTGTTTATTTCTTGCATGATATAATCCTTAGTTTAATTTTACATGTTGGGCCAAATTAAGTCAAGCAAAAAGGAAAGAGGCAAAAAAATTTTTGTGGGAATAAAAAAAGACTTTTATAAAAAATTGTGATATAATAATCCTAATGAAGATAGAAAACATAAAGCTTAAAAACTTTCGAAATTATCAATCTTTGGACCTTGATTTCTCGCCAGAGATAAACTCTTTGGTCGGCAAAAACGCACAGGGAAAAACAAACTTGTTGGAAGCAATATATTTTTGCTGCATTGGAAAAAGTTTTCGAACAAACAGGGAAAAGGAAATGATTTTTGGCGGAAAGGAAAGCGCAAAAATTGTTTTGAAGGCAAAAAATCAAATTCGCGAAAAAACCATTGAGGTTCAAGTTCAAAAAGAAGGCAAAAAAATTGTCAAAATGGATGGGCTAAACATCAGGCGAATTGGAGATGTGCTTGGAGAAGTGCCGCTTGTTATATTTTCGCCATATGAAATGCGATTGGTCAAAGAAAGCCCTGAAGAAAGACGAAGATTTATGAACATTGACATTTCGCAAACAAACAAAAAGTATTTTTATTTGCTTTCAAGATATGACAAAATTTTGGACAACCGAAACAAACTTTTGAAAAGCACTCAAAACAAAGCCGTCATTTTGGAAACAATTGACATTTGGAACAGGGCGCTTGCCGCTGCTGGAATAAAAATTGCCGAAGAAAGAAAAAAGTTTGTTGAAGAAATTGCGCCTTTTGCAATGTCGGCAAACAAGTTTATTTCAAATGGTGAAACACTCAAAGTTGAATACAAGGGAATTGAAGTCAAAAACGAAGAAGAATATATCAAAAAACTTGAAAAAAGTTTTGAAAAGGACTTTAAACTTGGCTACACGACTTTTGGCCCACACAGAGACGACATAGACATATTCTTAGATGATGTTGAAGTCAAAAGTTTTGGATCTCAAGGGCAACAGCGAACTGCTGCGCTTTCACTCAAACTTGCCGAGCTTGAAATAATAAAAAAACGAACGGGCGAATATCCAATCTTAATTTTGGACGATGTTTTTTCAGAACTCGACCCACTTCGCAGAAAAAAGTTGTTAAAATTCACAAGCCGATGTCAAACATTTTTGTCAACAACAGAAGAAAGTTTTTGCGAAGGAAAAATAATCAAAATTTCAAATGGAAAAGTAATTTAAACTGTTGACAAAAAACTTTTTGAGAGATATAATTTTTCCATCAAATGCTTGACAAGAAAAAGAGTAGGATTGCAAGCGGCTCACAGAGAGACGGAGTTGGTGAAAACCGTTAGCACAGCACAATCACGAAGACATTTCTTGAAGTTTGATCGCCTTACGACAAGCGTAATTGTCAAAAGAGTGGCTCCTTTGGAGCAAGTTGGGTGGCACCACGGAAATAAAAATTTTCGTCCTAACGCAAAACAAAGCGTTAGGATTTTTTTTGGAGGAAAAATGAAAGCAAACAAATATAGAACTCACAATTGTGGAGAACTTAGGCTAAATGACGTTGGAAAAAAGGTCAAATTGTCTGGCTGGGTGAACTCAATTCGAAAACTTGGCGGAATCACATTTATGACTCTTCGCGACCATTATGGCATCACTCAAATTTTGTTTAAAAACAATGAAAGCCTTGATGGAATTGTCAAGGAAACAGTTGTGTGCGTTGAAGGAAGTGTTGAAGAAAGAGAAAGCAAAAATCCAAAAATGCCAACAGGCGATATTGAAATTGTTGCAAAAAAAATTGAAACACTTGGGAAATGCAAAAATGTTTTGCCTTTTGAAATAAGCGAAGCACCTCAAACAAAGGAAGAGTTAAGGCTGAAATACAGGTTTTTGGACTTAAGGCATCCAGATCTTCACGAGCGAATTGTCAAAAGGGCGCAAATTTTGAAGTTTGTTCGTGACAGACTCACCGAACTTGGATTCACTGAATTTCAAACCCCAATTCTTGCAAACACATCGCCAGAAGGGGCAAGGGACTTTATTGTGCCAACAGTTTATGCTCCTGGCGAATTTTATGCTTTGCCACAATCACCTCAACAATTTAAACAGCTTTTGATGGCAAGCGGATTTGACAGATATTTTCAAATTGCTCCGTGCTTTAGAAATGAAGCCGCTCGCGCTGACAGAACGCCGGGAGAGTTTTATCAAATAGACCTTGAAATGGCTTTTGCAGAACAAGATGATGTTTTTGCTGTTTGTGAAACTTTGGCGACTGAAATTTTTGAAAAGTTTACAAATCTAGATGTTTGCAAAGCACCGTTTAAAAGAATAAAATGGACTGATGCGATGAGGGATTATTGCTCCGACAAGCCTGATTTAAGAAATCCTTTGCTCATCAAGGACGTTACACACATTTTCAAAAACACTGAAATGAGCTTTTTTGCGGGGAAAACAATCAAGGCGATCAAAGCCCATGCCGCTGACAAATCAAGAAAGTTTTTTGACGAACTTGGAGCTTTTGTTGTGTCTATTGAAGGAAAGGGTCTTGCTTGGCTGAAACTAACTGACGAAGGACTTAGCGGAAGCTTTGCAAAAAACATGAGCGAAAGCGAAAAAACTGCTCTTTTGAAAGAAATGGACTTAAAAACAGGGGATGCACTTTTTGTTGTGGCAGACCAAGAAAACAAAGCAGTTTATCTTGCCGGAGCGCTGAGAAACGAGCTTGGCGAAAGGCTTGGGCTTGTTGACAAAAACAAAGTTGAATATTGCTGGATCGTGGATTTTCCATTTTATGAAAAAAACGAAGAAACAGGAAAGCCAGATTTTGCCCACAACCCATTTTCAATGCCTCAAGGTGAGCTTGAAGCACTTAACACAAAAAATCCTTTTGATATTGTTGCTTATCAGTTTGACCTTGTTTGCAATGGATATGAAATGGTGTCGGGCGCCGTTCGAAATCACGACCCGGAAATCATGGTCAAAGCCTTTGAAATTGCAGGCTACACCAAAGACGTTGTTGAAAGCAAATTTCCAGCACTTTACAACGCTTTCCAATATGGTGCGCCACCTCACGCAGGCTGTGCGTTTGGATTTGACAGAATGCTTATGCCAATCATGAATCAAGAAAGCATACGCGAAGTTATTGCCTTCCCGCTCAACAAAAACGGAAGAGATATGCTTATGGGTTCGCCTTGCAGACCGTTCGATTCGCAGCTTAAAGAACTGCATATCAAAATTGAAGAATAAAAAAACAGAGTTTTCTCTGTTTTTTTTGTAAATTATGTTAAATTGAAGGATTTATGCTAGCGTCTTCGCTCTCTTCTTCAATGATGATATTGCCGTCAGAGTCTTTGTTTTGAATGTCTTTATTTTGATCATCGTTTTGAACGTCATTGTTTTGAATGTTGCTGTCTTGAACGTCATTTTTAGCAGCGTTGTTTTCTTCCGCTTGTTCGTTTGTTTTGTTTTCGTCAGTTGCTGCCCTAAAGAAGGTTTCAACTTTAACAGTTTGTTCTTCGTTTTTGCCTTCAGAGGTTGTTTTGTTTGCGTCATCTTCTTCAATGCCAAACTCTTCTTTAACGTTTTTTGCCAGTTTTTCAAACGAATCAATTTTGTCTTGTTTTCTGTCGTGAATTAAGCCAAGATCGACAAGCTCGCTTTGCAACTTTTTGTTTGCTCTTTCAGAATTTTTTGTTGACTTGTTGATGGCGTTTGCTTTTGACAAGCCAATTCTTTCAGCGGCTTTTCTGAATGATTTTTCAAGCTCAGGGAATGTCAATAAAACAGTTGGAAATTTCACAAGCAGCCACTTGCTTCGGCTTCGCTCCAAAGCGTCATTTTCTGAAACCATGACAGAGTCCAAAAAGTGCTGCGATGCTTTGCGAACATATGGCTGAATGTTTTCATCAAGGCCAACAAGGCTTAAGTTTTTGTTTGGTCTTGTAAAAATAAAAGTTCCTTTCACGGCTCCGTGAAGTTTTATTTTAAATCGGCGGCCGGGTTTAACATAGATTGTGGCGCTAAATCTTTTGAGATTTTCGCTTGGCTTTGCTGGATTTAACAGGTCCGTGTCGCCTTTTTTCAAAGATTTGTTTGAGTATTTAAATTTCATTTTTCACCTCGCAAAAATTATAGCATAGGCAAAAACCAAAGTCAATAGGCAAGTTTTTAACGCTTTTTTTGGCTTGGCTGAGTTTTAAGTTTTAAAAGCGAGATAACTTTGTTTAAATCTTCTTCTTTGTCAAAGCCTTTTTTGTCTATCACAAAAGATGTGTTTTTGTCAATCATCACAATAATATATTTTTTTTCAACTGAAAACTTTTTGATGGAAGAATAAGTTACTTCCATTTTTTCAAAGTCAATTAAATCTGTGGCAACAGCAATTATTTTTGTGTCGGTAAAGTCATAATCAAAGCCTGTTTCAATTGCAACTTTTTTGTTTTGTTTGTAGATTAAAATTGCAAAAATTAAAAAATAAACAGGAATTATCGCCATGCCAACGGCTGCAAAAAACCAGCTTTCAAAAACAAATTCGCCGTTTCGAATTCGAAAAGCCATAAGAACAAATATAACCGCAAACAAAACAGCCAAATAGCAGCCTTTCAAAACGGAAATCCACTGCATTTTGACCAAATCTTTTTTTGTTAAAATTGTCTTGTTGTGCGCAATTTGCATTTTTTTACCTCACAAAAACAATTATACATGCAAAGTTTTTTTAGGTCAAGATTTTTAAGTGAAATGCTTTACTTTGATTTTCTTATAGAGTGAAAAACTTTTTTTCAAAGGAAAACGTTTGAAGTTTTAAATCGTTTTTTTATATGAAAGGGTTTAAGGAAAAGGTTGAAACAAGATTGTTTCAATCCGAAAGACACCTATTTTGAACATATATCATAAAAAAAGATGGAGAACTTATGAAATCAAAGATAAACAAACTTGCCCACATTGAAAAAGGCTGCAAAATTGGCAAAAACGTTGTCATCCATGGAAGCGCAAATATTCTTAAGAACTCAACAATCGAAGACGGCGTTGAAATCTTTGGCGAAACATACATAATCAATAGTGTTATAAAAAGAAACAGCGTTGTTTTTTCAAGCGTTATCGAAAACTCGGAAGTTGGTGAAAACAACAAAATTGGCCCATTTGCACACCTAAGGCCAAACACAAAAACAGAAAACAGTGTCAAGATTGGCAGTTTTGTGGAAACAAAAAACTCGGTTTTGGGCGAAGGCACAAAAGCTGCGCACCTTGCTTATGTTGGCGATGCAGACATTGGGAAAAACGTCAACATTGGGTGCGGGGTTGTCTTTGTGAATTATGACGGCAAAAACAAGCATAGATCAAAAGTTGGAGACGATGCTTTTGTTGGAAGCAACTGCAACATTATCGCTCCGATTGAAATACAAGAAAAAACATATATTTGTGCTGGAACAACAGTGACCGAAAACACAAACAAGGAAGACTTTGTCATTGGCAGGACGAAGCCAACCGTAAAGCCAAAAAGAGCGGGAAAATACTTGAAGGAGAAGTGATGGGAATATATTTTGGAACAGACGGGATCAGGGGAATTGTGAACAACGATTTGACAGACCTGATTGCGCAAATGGTTGGAAATGCCCTTTCACGAAAAAAGAAAAATGCAAAAATTGTGCTTGGAAGGGACACTCGAATCAGCGGAAGCTATTTGAGCGCGGCGTTTGCATGCGGAGCATTAAAGGGCGGAGCAAATGTTGAAGATGTTGGAATTGTTCCAACTGCAGGAATATCTTTTTTGGTCAAAAAAAGAAAGGCTGACTATGGCGTTATGATTTCCGCTTCGCACAACTCAAAGGAATATAACGGAATAAAGATTTTTGATTCAACGGGCAGAAAGCTTTCCGAAAAGGAAGAGTTGGAACTTGAAAGGCTGTTTGCTTGCCAAAACATTGTTTCATCCACAAAAGTTGGAAAATACAAGTTTATGCCTTCGCTTTGCACTCAATATTCAAAGTTTTTGCTTGACAGCGTGGAAGGAAATTTTGACCAAATGAAAATTGTTTTGGATTTGGCAAATGGTGCTGCTTACAAAATTGCCCCAAAAGTTTTTCGCAAAAAAGGAGCAAACATAATAAAAACAAACTTTGCTTCAACAGGCAAAAACATAAATGAAAAATGCGGCTCAACCTTTGTTTTGCCTTTGCAAGAAAAAGTTAAAAGCGAAAAAGCGGACATAGGCTTTGCTTTCGATGGCGATTCAGACAGGGTTATTGCGGTGGATGAAAAGGGCGAAGTTATTGACGGAGACAAACTGATTTATGTGCTTGCAAAAAAACTGCACAGCGAAGGAAAATTGAAAGAAAACACCATTGTTGGAACAAGCCACACAAACAGCGGGCTTGCCCAAAAACTTGCCGAAGAAGGCATAAAACTTGTGCGCACTGATATTGGCGACAAATATGTGATTGAAGAAATGCAGCGGGGAGATTTTTCGCTTGGCGGAGAACAATCAGGACACATAATTTTGAAAGATTTTTTGCCAACGGGAGACGGAATTTTGGCGGCTCTTCAAATTGCAAAAGCACTTAAGGACAGCGGCGAAAAAGCATCAAAACTAAGCGAAGTGAAGCTTTTTTGCCAGCTCAATAAAAATATTGTTGTTTCAGATAAACTCAAAATTGTGAACAATGAAATTTTGTCCAAAAAAATATCGCGACTCTTAAGCGAAATCACTCCAAAAGGAAGAGTGTTTGTCAGGGCAAGCGGAACAGAGCCGAAAATAAGGATCATGGTTGAGCACGAAAACCAAGAAATTGCAAAAAAGTGCTTGGATGAACTTGTGAAAACAATCCAATCTATTTGACAAAAAACAACAAACAAAACAAAAAAGCCACAAATAAAATTACCAAAAAAGTCAATCCTTTTTTTGGAGAAAAAATATGGCTTACAGTTACAAAACCGCAATAGAATTTGGGCTTGTTTACATTCCAATAACACTTCACGCTTGCATCAAAAACAAAGATGTTGGCTTTAATATGTTATATAAAAAAACAGGCCAAAGGATAAAATACAAAAAAACGTGTGAAAACTGTCCGGCAAACATTTCTAAGGAAGATGTTGTCAAAGGATATGAATATGAAAAGGGCAAATATGTCACTCTCACAGATGACGAGCTTGAAAAAATCAAATCGCCAAAAGACAAAAGCATTTCAATTGAAAGTTTTGTTTTGTTAAAGGAAATTGATCCAATTTTGTTTGAAAAATCATTTTATGTTGCTCCGCAAGGTGCGGACAAAGCGTTTGGCTTGTTTAAAAAAGCCCTTCAGGATGAAAAGAAGGTTGCAATTGCAAAAACGGTTTTGGGCAGCAAGCAGCAACTTGTTGCAATTTGGGCTGCCGGCGAAAAACTTGTTTTAAGCACGCTGTATTTTTATGACGAAGTTCAGCCTATGCCACAAATAGAAAAACAGGGCTTGGCAAACGAAGCTGAACTTAAACTTGCCAAAAACTTGATTGACAGCATGAGCGAAAAGTTTGAGCCAGAAAAATATAAGGACGAATATCGCGAAAAGATTTTGCAGGCAATAAAGCAAAAAATCAATGGCGAAAAAATTAAATCGCCAAAACAAAAAAGGCTTCCAAGTGGGGTGATCAACCTTATGGACGCCTTGAAAAAGAGTTTGGAACAAACAAAAACAAGCAAACAAAAGCAAGCTTAATTTTTTGTTGCAGAAAGAAAAAGATTTTGCATGTCAGGGCGTTCAAATTCGCCGCTGCAAACAAGAGTGTTGGTTGTGGCGTTAGGCTTTTTCACGCCTCGAATTGTCATGCAAGTGTGCGTAGCTTCAACAAAAACAATTGCTCCTTTTGGCTTTGTCACGCGAACAACTTCGTCCAAAATTTGTTTTGCAAGACGTTCCTGAAGTTGCGGTCTTTTTGAAAAAGTTTCAACAATTCGGGCAAGCTTGCTTAAGCCAAGCACTTTTTTGTTTGGAATGTATGCCACGCTCACTTGTCCAAAAAATGGAAGCAAGTGATGCTCACAAACTGACGAAAAATCAATGTTTTTCACCATCACTATCCCGTCAAAGTTGGAAGAAGAAAAAGCTGTTCGGGAAAGATCTTTTTTGTTTGTGGAAAAAAGTTCTTTGCACATGTTTGCCACGCGATTTGGGGTGTCTTGCAATCCTTCTCGATTTGGATCTTCGCCAATTGCCAACAAAAACTGTTGGGTGAGAGATTTTATTTTGTTTTTGTCTATCATGTTTTCTCCTTATAGAACAAGTTTTTTCTTTGATCCACTTTTGCAGATCAAATGTTTTTTTGCGTTTTTAAACAAAAACGCTTTGCCATAAATTGTTAGCTCGCCGTTGTCGTCAACAGCAAATGTTTGATTGCCAAAAGCAAGCACAGGAAGAAGGCGTGAAAGGCTTTTTATAAGTTTTATTCGATTTCGAATTTTCTTGTTGAACAAATCCTTTTTCGTTATGTTAAAGTGCGGCCTAACAGAATAGTTTTTAAGTCCAAGTCCTTCTTCAATTTCATATTCGTTCATGTTGCCGTGATGGGTTGACAAAACTTTGGTGGCAGGCAGTTTTGCCGATGTGCTCGTAAAGCAAATTGTTTTGTCATATTTTCTTAAAAGAGCGTCAAAGCCAAGATCTTTCAAAATTTTTAGTCCACGCGGAGTGTGCCCGCCTTGAACAAAAATAAAGTCGGCGTTTTCCACGTCCTTTTTGATGTCGCCCTTGTAATCTTTGTCCACCACAACAAGCTTTTTAAACTTTATGCCTGAAAGAGAGAAACTTTTTAAAACCGCGTTTGCATATTGCTTGTTTGTGTAATGAAAGTCGTTGAAAACTTCGTCTTTTGGTGCTAGAGCTGATGTTCTGCGTGGCCAACGATTTGACACAAACAGCAAAGTATCGGCCTTAAGAATCAACTTTTTCAAAACATCGCAAAAACTTTTTTCAAATGGCTCGGGGAAAAGTTTTTTTCCGTCATCTTTTGGACAACCGAGAGTGCTTGTGTATATGATTTTCATGTTGTTTTCTCCGAAAAAAGTATATCAAAACTTCGCCGAAAAAGCAAAAAGTTTAACAAAAATAGCGAAAAAACAATAAAAAACCTAGTCAATGACTAGGTTTTTTGTGCTTATTAGTCTGCTTCCATGGAAAAAAGTGTTGTCAAAAGTGTTGTCAAAAGTAATTTTCCCAATTTTCAAAATCGCTATAAGCCTTTATTTTTCTGGCGCCCCCTGTAGGATTCGAACCGTTTGCGACACCAATAAGAACCCGGCGAAGGAGCGAAAATGGTTCTTTTAGGTCGCAGGCTCTCATCTGAAATAAAA